>USGH01000032.1 GCA_900554225.1 uncultured Eubacteriales bacterium
GAGTCCTTCTTCCTCGTCCTTTGGTGCGCCGCAAGGCAACAATAAAATCTACAAGTGCGATGTGGTATTCCTCATTGAGAAAAGCAATACAAACGACCAAAGCCCAACGCAGTTTCCTTATAATAAACATAAGACATAAGCCAAACGCAATTGGACCTCCAAACGCAGTTGGATAGAAAAAGCACCCCGATCCGTGAGGAGCAGGGTGCCCTGTGGTGCGCGCAAACGCGCAATCAAAACGCCTCTTCTTCGGTGGCATCTGCATCGGATGCAGCGGAATCCTCTTCGTGATCCTCGCAGCAGCAGATCGGCTCGTAGTTGGCTTCTTCATCGCCGAAATCCTCATCGTCGAAGCATTCGGTGTCGCCGTCGCCGTCGCATTCGAAAGAGATCTTGAAATACTTCTTGAAGAAGGTGTACAGCATTACAAGAACCGCGCCGATGCTGACGATCGCGCCGATAATGATAAAGAACGTCGAGAGAGAGCTTCTCTTATTGTTGTTTTCCATGATGTGCATTCCTCCATGACAGGTTTTCATCCGCCGCCGCAGGGACTTCATGCAGCCACACCCGCAGGACGGCATTTTGCAGAAATTCTTCATAACAGAAATTCCTTCCATCAGTATAGTATCATATTTCCCGTGCAAAAGCAAGGGGCAAAAGTGAAATAAATGTTAAGAATCGGAAAATAGATCCGCCGCCGCGTTTTTTGCCGCAGGAACCCTTCCGTCTTCCCGTATTGTACCCGCACCGGGGAAAACCTATGCGCCGGGGCTTGCAATTTCTGTCGTTTTGCGGTATACTATAGTAAAGTGGCGGCTTGTCTCCCTTTTTGGGGATCCGCCGGGACAGAGGTGAAAGCTATGATACATACGCCGGTAAGCAGAGCTTATCGATCCGCACTGGGCGGCGATTTTCCGCGGGAGCTGCCGATCCGTCTGTTCGGAATCGTGCGGGAATCCATCGTGGACGGTCCGGGACTCCGGTTTGTGGTGTTTGTGCAGGGCTGCCCGCACCATTGCCCCGGCTGTCACAATCCCGACAGCCACGATCCGAACGGCGGATTTGTGACCACTACCACGCGGATTTTTGAAAATCTCATCAAAAACCCCTCGATCACGGGCGTGACCTTCAGCGGCGGCGAGCCGTTTCTGTGGGGCAACGAGCTTTCGGAGATCGCAGAGGCAGCCGGACGGCGCGGGTACCACGTCATGACCTATTCCGGCTGGACCTATGAGCAGCTCCTCGAAAAAGCGAAATCCGAGCCGGGTGTCCATCGGCTCCTTGCGGCGACCCGGATCTTAGTGGACGGCAGATTCATCGAAGCCCAGCGCGATCTCGGACTCCGGTACCGCGGGAGCAGAAATCAAAGGCTCCTGGACGTGACCTGCTATCCGAACAGCACAGCCGCCCGGGAAGTCGAGCTGTGACGGAACAGAGGAAATACGCGCCCCATACCACAAGCGCAATATACCGCGGGATCTCCCGCGTAGGAAAGGATATATCATGCAAATCTCCCTCGAAATTCGACGCCTTGCAGAGGAGGCGGAAATCCAATTGAAGCCCGTGTTTGACCATGTAGACGCGGTCGCACGGAAAAATACCGAACACGTTCTCGACTGCTTCCGGGAGGCGGAGGTCGGCGAATCCATGTTCACGCCCTCCACGGGCTACGGTTATGGAGACCGCGGCAGAGACGCCATCGACCAGCTTGCGGCGAAGATCTTCCGTGCCGAAGCCGGCTTCATGCGTCCGTCCCTGACCTCCGGCACCCATACCATCACCGTCGCGCTCTTTGGACTGCTGCGTCCCGGCGACTGGATGTATTCCCTGACCGGCAATCCGTATGACACGCTGCTGGAGGTCGTGGGCATCATCGGGGAACCCGGCAACGGCTCTCTGCGCGATTTTGGAGTTCGCTTCCATGGCGAACCGATGCGAAACGGCGCGCCGGATCTCGACGCAGCCTGTGCTTTCCTCCGGGAACACGGCACCGATGTGCGGGTGATGTACATCCAGCGATCCAAGGGATACGAAAACCGTCCGACACTGACCACGGCACAGATCCGTCACGCCGCATGGAAAATCCGCGAAACGGCACGCGAGATGGGGATCCCCGCGCCGTATATCGTGTGCGACAACTGCTACGGCGAATTTACGGAGGAATACGAGCCGACCTATGCGCCCGCAGGCGCCGTGGAGGAGGAGGGCGTGGACATCATCATGGGCTCCCTCATCAAGAATCCGGGCGGCGGCATGGCGGACACGGGCGGCTATATCTGCGGCACTGCACGGGCCGTGGAGCTGTGCGGCTATCGTCTGACCTGTCCGGGCGTGGGTCTGGACGGCGGACCGTCGCTGGGGCAGAACCGGAATATGCTGCGCGGTCTGTTCTATGCACCGCACACCACGGCGCAGGCAATCAAAACGGCGCATCTTGCCGCGTATCTGTTCGCCCACAAGGGCTTTTCCGTCAATCCGGCATGGGATGAGGTGCGCTCGGACATCATTGAGGCGATCGAATGCGGTACCGGAGAGGGACTGTGCGCGTTCTGCCGCGGGATCCAGTCTGCCTCGCCGATCGATTCGCACGTGGTGCCGGAGCCGTATGCGATGCCGGGCTATCCGGATCCTGTGGTGATGGCGGCGGGTGCGTTTGTCGGCGGCGCGTCGATTGAGCTGTCGGCGGACGGACCGATGCGCGCACCGTATACGGCGTATATGCAGGGCGGGCTGACCTACGAAAGCGGCAGACTCGGCATCATGGCGGCACTGGAAGCGGTCCTGGCAGAGCAGAAATAAGTGTCGGCGGATCGCGCGGATACGGCACAGGGCATGAAAAGCGGGATGGAATATTATATTATATAGGAAAACGAAAGGACAGGGGCTATGGTAAAGAAGAGAATCCTCGTCATCAGCAGCGCAAACATCGACTTTGTGCAGAGAATGCGCCGTGTGCCGTACTCCGGAGAAACGGTCACGGAGATGGACAACGGCTACAGCTATGTTCCGGGCGGCAAGGGAGCCAACAGTGCGATCACGTTCTCCCGGCTCGGGGCGGACTGTGTATTTGCCTGCAAGCTCGGACGGGACGCGAACGGCAAGCGGTTGTCCGCCATCTACGCGAAGGAAGGGATCGACACGCGGTACATCTGGGAGGACGACGAGCATCCGACCGGGCTTGCGTCGATCTTAGTGGAGGAAAACGGCAAGAACCGGATCATCGTGTATCCGGGCGCGAACAACTACATCACCCCGGCAGACATCGAGGAGCCGTTCACGTGCTATCCGGACGCGGTGTATATGCAGCTGGAGATCCCGTTTGACGCGGTGGTGGAGGCGACGAGACGGGCGAACGAGGCGGACATCCCGGTATTCATCGACGCGGGACCGGCAAGCGTGGACTACGACCTCAGCCGGCTGGGCAAGGTGGAGATCTTCTCCCCGAACGAATCGGAGACGCGTGTGTTCACGGGAATCACGCCGAACAGCGAGGAGAACTGTCTGCGTGCCGCCATCAAGCTCTCGACGCTGGTGAACGCGCAGTACATCCTCCTGAAGCTCGGCGATCGGGGGGCGTTCCTCTACGACGGCAGGCAGTACTACACGTTCCCCGCGGAGAAAACGGAAGTGGTGGACACAACGGCGGCGGGAGACGTATTCACGGCGGCTCTGACGTACTGGTACCTGGAAAAGGGCAACATTCTGAAGGCGGCGGATTTCGCGGGCTGTGCGGCGGCGGTATCCGTATCGCGTGCGGGTGCGTCCACGTCCGTGCCGACCTTATCCGAGGTGATCGCGTTTGCCAAGACGCGCGCACAGGAGCAGGCTGCCGCAGAAAACGCGGAATCGGCGAAAAGCGAGGACGGTGCGCAGTGATCATCGTCGGGATCGATTTCGGCGACGCGCGCACGGGACTGGCGGTCTGCGACAGGTACGAGATGATGGCAAGCGAGGCGGGCTGCGTGGCGGCGGATAGCTATAAAAAAACGCTCGAGGCGGTCGCGGAAGCCGTCAAAAATCTCCATGCCGAGCGGATCGTGGTGGGCAATCCGAAAAACATGAACGGTACCGAGGGGCCCCGCAGTGCCAAGTGTCAGGCGTTCGCAAGGGAGCTGGCGGAGGCGACCGGAATCGATGTAGTCCTCTACGACGAGCGGCTCACGACCGTCAGCGCACACAAAATCCTCTCCGACAACAACGTCCGCGGCAAAAAACGCAAAGCTACCGTAGACGCCCTCTCCGCACGGCTGATACTTGAAGATTATCTCACTTGGAAAAAGAGGCACGAGGGGAACGGGGGAGACGGTCGCTTTTAAAAAAGCTCCGCAAAACTTTTATACATGGGATTGGTGATGGATTTAGTTTGTGCAAGTCCATGTGCGCACCAATTTGGTGCTGTCCAGTACATGAGAAGATCGTTCGCGAGCGGCTCCCGATGGGATCCGCCTTCTACGGGGAGAGAGTGCTGGATATAGTGTATTGGTAGTGGCAGGATACCGGTGTTCTGTTGCTGTATTGGTTCGGATGGTTGAAGGATTGCGGATGCTCGTTGTCTGTTCCCCATGCCCGCGTCTTTCAAATGAATAAACAAAAGCCGTCGGAGGTGCTTCAAACACAACCGACGGCTTTTTGTCACGGTTAGATAAACAATGCGCGGAGGGAATCGGGATACAGGCGAAAATCAATGTTTTCCCCAACACACCGAACCAGTGTATCAACAGAAACCCGGTATTCAACCACTACCCAATACACTATATCCCGCACTCTCTCCAAATAGACGGCGGATGCTCCCGCAGCCGCCCCAGAACGATCTCCTGCGGACTTGGACGAAGCAAAATTGGTGCGCACATGGACTTGCACAAACTAAATCCATCCATCCCATGTATAAAAGTTTTGCGGAGCTTTTTCAAAAGCGACCGTCTCCCCCCGTTAAGTTTTCAAATCCCCCTCGTACATGGATTCCAATTGGCGTGTCATAGTCGAGGCTGTGAATTTGGTTTCATAGACTTCGCGTGCGCCGGCGGAGAGCTTTTTGCGCAGTGCGGGATCGTCCATGAGGGCGCAGATCTTTTCCGCCATGGCGGCAGGATCACGTTCGGGAACGAGAAAGCCGTTTTTGCCGTCCGTGACCATGTACGGATTGCCGCCAAAGGTGGTCGCGATGCAGGGAACGCCGAGACTCATCCCCTCGGACAGCGCGAGAGAGGACGTCTCCGTGCCGATGGAGCAGTTCAGATTCACATCCATGAGGGCATAATAGGGCGCAACATCGTCTACGAATCCGGTAAAGCAAACGTGATCCGCCACACCGAGAGAGATCGCCTGCGCTTCCAGCTCCGCACGGCACGATCCGTCCCCGACGAGAAGGAAACGCACGTTCGGGTGATCCCGCAGCACGATCGCCGCCGTTTCCAGGAGATAGCGATGGCCCTTGTACGGCTCCAGACGTGCGGAGATTCCGCAGACAAAGTCATTTTGGAAAATCCCGAGCCGATCCCGGAGCGCGTTGACCTCCTCGGCGGAAGCGGCGCGCATCGGCTCAACACCGTTGATAATCACGTGTATTTTCCGGGCATCCACCCCTGTGTCGGTCAGATTCTTCTTTGCTGCCTCCGCCACCGCCACAATATCCGTCGCAAGCGTGTTGTTGACCAGCCCATTGATCTGCTTGCCGGGGAAGGTCGTCAGTATGCGCGGCGGATCAAAGGCACAGTGACGCGTGTAGAACCGTTTCTTCACATGGCACTGCCACGCCGCCAGCTTGCCGGAAAACGACGAGTGCGTGTGGACGATGTCCGGTTGGAATTTGCGGATCATTGCACGGAGCTCCGCCACAGCCCTGCGGTCAAAACTGCGGTCGCGTCCGTTGTGCATCTCCCAGACCGGGTAGCCCTCCGCCTCGACCAGCGGCTTCAGCGCGGCATTTTCCGGCAGCACGACCACGATGTCGAATTGCGAGCGGTCGAAGTTGTGGAGATAGTTGATGAGCAGTCTGCCTGCGCCGCCAATGTTGGAATCGGTCAGAATGTGCATGACTTTTTGCATGGATGTCGTCTCCTTTCGGGACATAGGATAGAAAAGCGTGGTTATTTCTGTCGCCGCAGGATCACCGCGACCGTCTCGGAACGGAGCAGAACCACACATCCGGCGTATACGAGCAACCCGGATACCGTACCGACGGCAAATCGCGTAAGATTGCCCGTAAAGCAGCCGGAGAGGAAATACACGACTACGGACATTGCTGCCGCGGACACTGCGATTTTGATCAACTCCCATAGATCCGCCCCCGTGAAGCCGAGTCCGCCGATCATTCTGACAAGCGCAAGGTTCATGAGCATGTTCACGACCGTGGCGATCCCGGCGACCGAGGCGATCCACGCGACCGGATGGCTGCTTGCGAGAATCGCGTTGCCGCAGAGGAGGATCGCCGCCGCGTTGACTGCCATGGCGCACAGAGAGGAGAGCATCGGCAGCGTCGGCTTTTGCGCGGCAAAGAAGGATTTCGTCAGCACCTCATTGACTGCGGAAGCCGTCATGGCAAGGGTGTAGAAGCGGAGTGCCTCGGCGGTGAGAAGCGTGTCCGCATGGGTGAACGCACCGCGCTCATAGAGAAGGGCGACAAACGGTTCGGCGAGGAGAAAGACCCCGGCGGTCAGCGGCACGATGAGGAAGCAGAGGGTTTTGATCGACTGGCGGGTGAGACGGACGGACTGTGCCGTATCTCCGCTTGCCGCCGCACGGGAGAGGAGCGGGAAAATGAGGTTGGTGGCGACAAAGGAGAACAGCCCGACAAGGATCACGTACAGGCGGTTCGCGTAGCCCAGCACGGTCAGCCCTCTGCCGCCGTCGATGGAGGAGGCCAGCCGCGTGTTGATGAGATTGCACACCGGGGAGACCCAGGTGCCGATGAGGATGGGCAGCGTGGTGACGATTGCTTTTTTGAGCGGCGGGGTACGTAGCGGCGCACACCATTTGTACCGATAGCCGAGCCGCCGGAGGGACGGAATCTGCACGAATGCCTGTGCCGACCAGCCGAGCAGCATGGCGACGGCGAGTCCCACAATGCCGAAAACGCGGTTGAGGGTCAGGAGATACGCGACCATGATCCCGTTTGCGACGAGGGAGATGACCGCCGGGATACGAAATTCACCCATGGATTGGAGATACCCGACGAAGGTGAACGCCAATCCCGTGAAGATGATCATGGGAAAGAGGATGCGGGTCAGCTCTGTGGCGAGTGCGTGCGCGGCGGGATCCAGCCCCGGTGCCATCCAACGGACCAGCGGCGAGGCAAACGCGATCCCAAGGAGTGCCAGTATGGTGGTGACGAGGAGGATGAACCGCGTGTACGACTGCGCAAACGCCAGTGCCTGATCCCGTCCTTTCTGCACCAGCAGCTCGTTGAATACCGGAACGAACGCCGCCGTCACCACCCCGCCGATCACGAGATCAAACAGTGTGACCGGCAGCTTGGACGCAGTCTCGTACGCGATGGCAGCCGTACTGCCGGTGCCGTAGGATGCCGTGATCAGCATATCCCGCAGCAGACCGCAAACCTTGGCAAGCAGGATCATGACCCCCATCATCACCGCGGTGCCGGTCATGGAAAAACGATTTTTTTGCATATTGTATTCTGGTTTGGTGCGTTCTTTAAGCTTCAAAATAGAGTGTGAAGCTGTTGCCGTCGCCGTGGGGGAGGTTGGAGATATTGAGTCCGGCGTTCATGAGGAAGGCACCGGAGTAGGACAGTCCGTTTTCGCGGCAGCGGTAGGTTTTGGCGGGATCCAGACCCTTCAGGCGGATGTAGGCCTTTCTGTTGTGGTAATAGCGCATGGTGACATGGGTGAGCAGCACCTTATTCTTGTCCGGCGAAACGAAGGACCAGGCGCAGCAGTAGGCGTTGTCAAACGGGGATACAAGCCGGTAGAGATCGCCCTCGTGGATGAGATCGTAGGTGAAGTGGTATTCGGCGACTTGCCGGCGGAACAGCGCACGATCCTCCTCGGTGAGACGGTTCGGATCCAGCTCATAGCCAAACGTCCCCCACATTGCCACATTGCCCTTGGTGTCAAAGCCGGTACGGCTGCACATGGAGACGTGCGCGCCCATCGTAGCCGCCGGATAGCACAGCGACGTGCCAAACTGGATCGCCAGCCGTTCGATGGGGTCCGTGTTGTCCGACGCCCAGATCTGCGGGGAATAATAGAGCATACCCGCGTCAAAGCGACCGCCGCCGCCGGAGCAGTTTTCGAGGAGCAGATCCGGGAACGCGCGCGTCAGCCGATCCATCACCGCATAGGTGCCAAGCACGAACCGATGGTAGATCTCCTCCCCGCGCTCCACGTCCAGCAGTGCGCTGCCCGCTTCGGTGAGATTCCGGTTGAAGTCCCACTTCACATAGTCGATGTCGTATTTGCCGAGGATCGCCGCCATCTGCCCGTAGATGTTGTCCTGCACATCCTTGCGCGACATATCGATCACATACTGGCTGCGCGCGATGGAATTGTCGCGGTGCGGTACGTGGAGACACCAGTCCGGATGCGCACGGTAGAGATCGCTGTCCGGGGAGATCATTTCCGGCTCGTACCAGATGCCGAATTTCAGTCCGAGAGCCTTCACCCGGTCGATGAGAACGCCCAGACCGCCCGGCAGCTTGTCCTCGTTCACGTACCAGTCGCCGAGGGAGCAGTTGTCGTTGTTGCGCACGCCGAACCAGCCGTCGTCCATCACGAGCATTTCGATGCCGATGTCCCTGGCGTGCTCCGCAAAATTCACGAGCTTGTCCGTATCGAAGTTGAAGTACGCCGCCTCCCAGCTGTTGATGAGCAGCGGACGCTTTTCCGTTTTCCATCTGCCGCGGATCAGATGCTCCCGGTACAGCCGGTGGAAAATGCGCGACATTTCGCCCACACCGCCGTCCGTGTACACCATCACGACCTCCGGGGTCTGGAACGTCTCGCCCGGATCGAGGTGCCACGTGAACCCGTCCGGATTGATCCCGGCAAGCAGGCGCGTCGTTTCGTAGTAATCGCAGTCCACGGTGATGTCAAAGCTGCCGCTGTACACGAGATTGCAGCCGTATACCTCGCCGTAGTCCTCCGTCGCACCGTGGCGTACCAGAGCGACAAACGGATTGTGGTAATGGCTGGACGAACCGCGGGAGGACGAAATGCTCTGCTGCCCGTGGCGGAGGGGTGTGCGTTCCAGATTCCGTTCCGCGCCCCATCTGCCGTAGAGGTGCCAGAGGTCGTAGTCCATGTCGTTGAGGGATACCGACGCGGAATAGAGCTTTTCGATATCGAGCGCGCTCTCGGACGGATTGGCAAGGCGCACCGACTGCGGGATGTCCGGTTCGTTCCGGAATGCCGTGTAGAATAGGGTCAGCTCTGCCGCCGTGGTGCTGTCGCGCAGGAGAATCTCAAGCGTGTCTGCCTCCTTGTCGTTCGCATAGGTTGCCGGAAGCCCCGGAAGCTGCGGTTTCCCGGCGTAGATTTTATGGGAAACATAGCGGAAATCGGTCGCGTCGTTGCCCCAGTGGTTCCGTATCGCCACAGCGGATTTGCGAAAATCGCCCGTGCCGAAGCCGGAATACGCGAGCGGCGCTACGTCCGGGGAGAATGCGCCGTCCTTTACATGAGCGTTGCGCGGGGAGAACGATGCGGCATAGTCGCGGAAATCGTATCCGTCAAAGGCGCCGCGGAAGGGGGATCCAAACGGGAGAGCTTTGCCGTAATAGAGGGTGAGCAGATAGTTTTCGTCAGCGATGCGCAGAATGAGGGAAGAGTCCCCGGCGTTGAGCTGGAAGATACGTTCGGATTCGATGAACTGAATAGACATGGTTACCTCCGAATGATGTGGATGTATATAGGTTGTGAAAGGGCAGACCGTTGCCGACCCCTGTATGGGTATGTACAGCCGGAATCGTGGCTTATTCGATCCCCGCCTTATGGAGAAGCCGGTTTACCGCAGCCTTGTAGCCGTCTGTGTCGTAGAGCCACGATTGGGCGTGCGGCGCGTCCCGGACGGTGAAAAATTCCGCGTCGCAATGGTCCCGGGCGGCGGCGTACAGCTCCTCCCCCATGGCAAATGGGACAAAATCGTCTCCGGTACCGTGGACGATGAGGAGCGGAAGCCGGTTTTTCCGGACCGTTTCCCGGCAGTCCAATGCCGTCAGCCAGACCCCGGTGCGCAGCCAGATCCAGCATAGTGCCGCGTAATAGACCGGGAACGGCGGCAGATGGAACCATTGGCGGAGTATCTTTTTGCAGATCGCGGCGGGAGAGATGTAGCCGCAGTCCGCGAGGATGGCACGTACATTTTGCGGGAGCGTTTCCCCGGACGCGGCAAGGACCGAGGACGCGCCCATCGATACGCCGTCGAGGATCACGGGCAGGTCGGGATACCGTTCCTGAAGCCAGCAAGCCCAGTCCACGATGTCGTCCTTTTCCCGTATGCCGAATGTGATGTATTTGCCCGCCGAGGAGCCGCACGCACGTTCATCGATGAGGCAGAGCGAGAAGCCCTTCCGGAGAAGCCACTCTGCCGCACCGGAAAAATCGAAAATGGCGTGGGAGCGGTAGCCGTGACAGCAGAGGAAGATCCCGCGCGGCTGCTCCGTCCATATTCCATCCGGATGGAGGATGCGGCAGGCGAGGGTCAGACCGTCCCGACTCACCCGATAGTATGGCTTTCCGCCGTTTTCCAAAAGGAATTTCCGTCCGCGCACCACGATCTCCGCCCGCTCTGCCGTCATATCCTGCGGCGGCTTGACCTTTTCCGGATGCGCCCAGTAATCCGTCGCGTTTTTGCGGCGCACCACGGCGTATCGGTACATATAATACCCGCCTGCCGCAGAGACGGCGAAAAACAGGAGAAATACCGCAGCGATGATCCCGTATACCATAGTGTACCTCCGCAGATGTGGATATGTGTGCCGGATGGATGGGGAGGAGAGCTACTGTGCGAGCATGGCAAGGAACGCATCCTCTGTCAGCACCGGAATGCCGAGCGCGTTTGCCTTGGTCAGCTTCGAGCCGGCTTCCTCTCCGGCGATCACGAACGAGGTTTTTGCCGATACGCTGCCGGTGACCTTGCCGCCGCGTGCCTTGATTTTCGCCGACGCTTCGTCTCTGGTCATGGAGGCGAGCGTTCCGGTCAGAACAAAGGTCTTTCCGGCAAATGCCTCGCTTGTCCGGAGCGATGGCGTATCGGCTTCCCCGGCTGCGTTTTCGGTCCGTACCCCGGCGGATTTCAGCTTGTCGAGGAGGAGCTTCGTTTCCGGCAGCGAGAAATAGTCCGCGACCATCTCCGCCGTGATCTCCCCGATGTCCTCTATGGCACACAGTGCGTCCGGCTGCACTCCAAAGAGCGCGTCCACGGAGCCGAAATGCGCGATGATCGCCTCCGCCGTTGCGCTGCCGACGTGCCGGATCCCGAGTGCGTAGAGCAGACATGCCGGACCCGCGTCCCTGGCGTGTGCAATGGCTGTCAGAAGATTGTCCGCCGATTTCTTGCCCATGCGCGGCAGTGCGGCGATCTCCTCGGCACGGAGCGTGAAAATATCGCCGACATCGTGCGTCAGCCCCTCCGCGATGCACAGCCGGATGAGGGAGGGACCCATGCCGTCGATGTTCATGGCACCGCGCGAGACAAAGTGAATCATCCGCCGCTCCAGCTGTGCCGGACAACCGGGATTCAGGCACCGCAGCGCACCGGATTCCGCGGTATTTATGGGATCCAACGATCCGCTTTCGGACGATCCGCTTTCGGATGATCCATCGTCGGATGATCCATCGTCGGCACCATCACCGCCCGCACCGGACGCGTCGTTGTCCCAGAACAGCCGCTCGCCGCAGGACGGACAGACCTCCGGAAAGGCAAACGGCACGGCATCGGCAGGACGGCGGGCAGGATCGACCCCGACGATCTCCGGGATGATGTCCCCCGCCTTCTGGACGTATACCATGTCCCCGATCCGGATGTCGCGGGCGCGGATGATGTCGATGTTGTGGAGTGTCGCGCGGGAAACGGTCGTTCCGGCAAGACGCACGGGTTCGAGAATCGCGGTTGGCGTAAGGACTCCGGTCCGTCCGATCTGTACCTCCACGTCGAGTAAGCGGGTCTCCTTCCGCTCCGGGGGATATTTGAACGCGACCGCCCATTTCGGGGTGCTTGGTCCCTCGCCCAGGATCGCCCGCTGTGCCAGAGAATCGATTTTGATCACCGCCCCGTCGATGTCGTAGGACAGCCCCTCCCGCTCCCTGCCGATCTGTGCCACGGCTGCTAAGATCTCGTCCGGCTCTCCGGTTCTGGTCACCACGCGGATCGTCGGGAACCCAAGCTCCCGCATACGGTCGATCGTTTCGGCATGAGAGGTCGGCGCGTGCCCATCCTCCCACAAGTCTCCGGTCTGGTATATGAATACAAAGATGGACAGTCCTGCGTCGCGTGTCCCGGCAGCGTCGAGCCTGCGCAGATTTCCGGCGGCGGCATTGCGCGGATTTGCCCACAGCTTCTCGCCGTTTTCCTCGCGGATCCGATTCAGGCGGGCAAAGCTGTCGTGCGGCATATACACCTCCCCGCGCACCGTCACGGAAACAGGGGCGGTCAGACGATGGGGGATGGGGGCGATGGCGGCGATGTTTTCGGTCACGTTTTCGCCAACGGTACCGTCTCCGCGTGTGGCACCGAGGGTCAGCCGTCCGTTTTCATACGTCAGTCCGACCGAGAGCCCGTCGATTTTCGCCTCCACGGTGAAGAGGATCTCCTCCCGCGCGATTCCGGCCTCCGAGAGGGCGGCGATGGTTTTGGTCAGATAGGCGGACAGCTCGTCCGTGCTGAAAACGTCGGTCAGACTGCCCATTTTTACGGGATGCGTCACCTTGGCGAATTTCGCGGACGGTGCGCCGCCGACATGGTGTGTGGGCGAGGACGGATCGTCCCACTGCGGATACGCCGCTTCAAGATCGGAAAGCTCCCGGAACAGCGCGTCATAGGCAGCGTCGGACAGAACGGGCGCGTCCTTTTCGTAATATAAAACGGCATTGCGCCGGATCGTCTCACGCAGCGACTCGATCCGTGCGCGCGCCTCTTTTTCAGTCATAGTATCCTCCCGGACGATATGGTGTTACCCTATATTATACCGGATTGAGCGGGAAAAATCTACCGAAAATTGCGAAATTTACAAAAACTACAATAAAGAAGCGATGTATCGAGCCCGGACGCAAAAAGGGACCTCCGAAATGGGGAAGTCCCTTTTGTGGTTTCAGTCGAGCGTCACTTTTACACGATACGTGGCATAGTGATGGAATTATAGATCAAATATATAGCCACAGTAATATGCGTAGAGTCTTGCAATGTCATAATAATCTACGATACCATCTTTGTTTATATCCATTGTATCCAGATCGAAAGAGTCAGAGACATATGCGGCGTACAGAGCAGTCACGTCATAATAATCGATTCTACCGTCACCATTTACATCTCCATGAATAGGAGTTTTATTTGTGACAGTCACTATACAATCGGCAGTATAGCCACCGTCTTCTGTAGTAGCAGTGATTGTGGTAGTGCCAACAGACATTGCTGTAACATTTCCAATACTGCTAACAACAGCGACGGATGGATTGCTACTACTCCAAATGACCTTTTGATTGGTTGCATTTTCAGGCAAAACGGTTTCCGTTAGACTAAATGTGTCGCCCACCTCTAACGAATAGGAGGTTATATCCAGAGAGATTCCGGTTACAGGACGATTTTCTTCCGTTATGGTGAAAACGCATTTTGCTTTATATCCGCCATCATCGGTCGTTACTGTGATGTTTACAGTGCCAGCTGATTTTGCAGTAACTTTTCCGCTTGTGCTGACGGTGGCAATAGAGGTATTGCTGCTTTTAAAGGTTACATCTTGATTACTCGCTGTTGTTGGCAGAACGGTTACTTTGAGTCTGTATGTTTGCCCTACTTTAAGCGAATAAGAGGTAACATCCAGTTCAACGCCTGTAACCGGAATTGAGTCTGAAATGGAGAATTCCGATTGTGCCCATGCGAGTACGTCGCCAGAAGATTCCCGTGCCATTACAGCGAATTTGTAGGTATGACCAGCTTCAAAATTTTCAGCCTCTATATACGCATACAATCTGCCAACTCTCTGATTTTCAAAAATCAGAGTATTGGTAGTCGTATCACGCAAAGAATATGTAAAATAATCACAATCTTCTACATCTGTCCATCTGGCTTTTAACCTGTCTAAAGGATATACTTCCCCGTCCACAGGAGTGGTGATGGAAATTTCATAGGTTGTTGCAGTTTTTTCAATCGAGAACTCAACCTTTGCCCAGACAAGTGTATTTTCGTAGGAATCTTTTGCCATTACTGCAAATCGGTAGGTGTGACCTGCTTCAAAATCAGAGGCATCAATATATGCATACTTTTTATTGGTACTCACATTTTCAAAAATAGCAGTATTGGTGTCTAAATCACGCAGGGAATAGGTGTAATGATCCGCGTCACTGACAGTTGTCCAGGTTGCTTTCATTTGTTCCAGAGGATACGTCTCACCGTTAGAGGGGGTGCTGATAGAAAAATCATATGTTGGAGCAGAAGAAACACCAACTGGAAGTGTGACGTACACATCGCCGTTTGTATCACACAGTTCTATGAAAGAGCCATCCGTCATTTTTTCAGAAACGGAGGTATATGTATTCCCACTTGGATCTATATAATAATGATCCAAGCAACTGTAAGTATACAGCCATTTACCAGCAGCATCATAGATTTTATATTCCATGCTCAGAAATGAATTTAATTTGCTCATTACTGTGCTGATGTCCCATGCGTTAGAAACAGAAATAGGGACGTTTGTTTTTGTTGCGCCTGATGAAAGAATGCTGGTGTCTTTGACGACTGTGTTAGAATCAAATGATCCATGGTTGTATGTACCATATGCGCGGATTGTTGAGGAAGAGCGTGAGGTCTGACGGAAACATACACTATTGTCATGATTGCCGCTCATGGAGTATATATAGTTATTAGTTACTTTATATATGACTTCTACATGATCCCAGGTTGAATCATCGCCTTTCCAACAAAAGAAAACAAGATCTCCGAATTTTGGTGTATCGTTGGAATGATACGAGATATTGAAACTTCTGTTGTCAGGGGTTGCATAAGTTCCGTTATGGATAATATCTTCAGGAATAAGTGCTTGTCTTGCACACCAACTGATAAACATGGCACACCATGCAGCATTAAATAGGTCTTTATTCGTTACTACTTGCGTTCCATACCAGTGACCATATTCCGTCCAGTTCTTTGAACCTCCCGACATTCCACCATAGTCACCGTCATAATCTCCTTCAGCGTAATATTGTTGCGAAAAAATAAGCTGAAGCAGATCTACAGCATAATCACCTGTCAAAACTACGTTTATTGCATTCTGATAAAACTGTGATGCTTTATAGGACGCAGTTGGTGTGTAGGTCAGAGTTCCCATGGAAGAATTGGAAGCGTTTGTTATAGCAGGTTCTTGATATAGCAGATTTGACGGAGCATCTGCATCCGGCGCAAGAGAATAGTCTGGTGCATTTTGGGGGTCTTCTGCTAAGAATACGTTTTCTAT
>USGH01000033.1 GCA_900554225.1 uncultured Eubacteriales bacterium
TCCCAACGAGAACGTCTTGCGCGGCAGGGTTCCATGGGCGGCGACATACGGGAACAGCTCTTCCTTCGCCATGCCGTCAAAGAGGAATCCGACCGTGTGCGCCTCCTTTGCCAGAGACCGGAGCGCGTCCTCGCCGTGGATGTAGTCGCAATTTGTCTCCGGGTGCGTCTTTCTGTAGCCATCGAGGAAATCCTGCAGGGAGCCGACGGTCAGCGCGTGGGTTGGTGCGGTGAAGTGTACCGTTTCTGCGTGACCTCCGTCTCCCGGTTCCGTGATCTGGTACAGCGCAGACAGGACATCCGCCGGATCGCACCCGGTCAGGACGCGGTAAATCGGCTCGAACACCAGCGACGGTTCGGAAAGTCCGGTGATCTCACAGAGCGCGTATCGTGCCGGATGCTCCTTTGCCGCATCGCCAAGTGCCTTTTTCAGATTTTCGTAATGTGCTTTTGCCGCCGCGAGAGAATGGTTGCCATCGCCCATCGCATAGACCACGCCGTCCTTATGCGCTGTCTCGTATGCCGCGATCCGGTCCATGACCCACACGAGGACTTCTCCGGTGACAGCGTATCCACGGATATGACCGCCGCCTTCCATGAGGTCGCAGTCGTACAGCGTATCGAGCAGTGGGCGCATGACGGAGAGATAGGCAAACAGCGGCTCCTCATCGACAAGGATCAGAATGTGCGGCAGCTCAATGGCGGCTTCTTCCCGGATTTTGCAGCGCGGCGGGATCCGTTCCAGTACCGTTTCCTCTGTGGCGCGGATCGGGGAGCGGGAATCCTTCGCATAGTCATAGGCTTCAAGATCGAGCTTGCCGACCACGCCATAGCGGATAGATCCGTCCGGGAGGACGCGTTCCACGTAGACAAGACCGGAGTAGGCAACCATCGCGTCCGGTGTGAAATCGCACATATGCTCCCGGATCCATTCTTTCTGCGTCGCCTCTGCCGGGGTGCCGAGATACGCCTCCGGAAGTATGTAATCGAGTGCGGACGGAGCAGATCCGATACAGGTACGGCAGGCATCCCAATATTCCGGCGCAGAGGTGAACTGATCGCACGCGATCACGGCAAACCGTGCGGGATCGTGGGGCAGGAGCATGTCGGCTGGTGTAAATATGGTGGAATAATTATTCATTGCAGATGGGTATCCTTTCATAGGACAGATTGTATTGTATTTATTATACCCGCTTTTTCTTGCTCTGTCAACGGCATCAGACAAAATACGGAAAAACTCGCCCACATTTCGTATGATTATTCGTTTCTTTCTGTAAAAATATCCCATTGACAACCGGAAGAATTTTTCATATAATAATAAGTGTAATATAGGGTACTGTACCATCCCGCCGTGTGTTGGGGAATGTGGTACCGAAATGCGGCTTCATATGCCGGTGGAACGTAGGAAGAAGAAAGTGGAATCAAAAAAATGAACAATCAGCAGAAAGCATGTAAGGTCGTCAAATTTGGCGGCAGTTCCCTGGCGGATGCGGAACATTTTCAGAAGGTGTACGCGATCGTGAACGCGGATCCCGCACGCCGTTATGTGGTTCCGTCCGCACCGGGAAAGCGGAATAAGGGGGACACCAAGGTCACGGATATGCTGTACGAATGCTACAATGTATCCGCCAGGGGAGAAGCCATCGACACGATTTTCACACGGGTGCAGGAACGGTACGATGGGATTATCGCTTCTCTCGGACTCGCTCTTGATCTACGGGAGGAGTACGCACATATCCGGTGGGCGATCACGCACCATGCCGGACGGGATTATGCCGCAAGCCGTGGGGAATATCTGAGCGGGCTGATCCTCTCCGCCTATCTCGGCTATGACTTTATCGATCCCGCCAACTACCTCCGCTTCCAGGACGACGGCACCTTTGATGCGGAGCTGACCAATACGCTTTTGTCCGCGGAGCTTGCCCGTCACGAAAACGGCGTTATCCCCGGCTTCTACGGCTCCATGCCGAATGGGACGATCCGTACCTTCTCGCGCGGTGGTTCTGACATCACAGGAGCCATCGTGGCACGCGCGGTGCTTGCCGACATTTACGAAAACTGGACCGATGTGAACGGCTTCCTCATGGCAGACCCGCGTATTGTTGAGAATCCGCGCCGGATCGATCTCATCACGTATCGGGAGCTGCGGGAGCTATCCTATATGGGGGCGGGCGTATTTCAGGAGGACGCGATTTTCCCGGTGCGCTTTGCAGGGATCCCGGTGAACATCCGCAACACCAACGAACCGGACAATCCGGGAACCATGATTGTATCTGCAACCGATCAGTACGACACCACCAATGTCATTACCGGTGTGGCAGGGAAGAAGGGCTTCTCTGCGGTCAATATTGAAAAGGCACTGATGAATTCCGAGCGTGGCTTCGGCCGCAGGGTGCTGGAGGTGATCGAGAACGAGGGGATGAATTTCGAGCATCTGCCGTCCGGGATCGACACCATGAGCGTGATCCTCAATTCCGCCGAGATCGCGCACTGCCGGGAGCGTATCGTCAGCCGGATTTGCAGTCTCGTCGAACCGGATGCCGTATCCATTGAGGACGGTCTGGCACTGATCGCCGTCGTTGGACGCGGTATGGTCAAAAACAAGGGATCTGCGTTCCGCGTATTCAAGGGATGTGCGGAAGCCGGTGTGAACATCCGTATGATCGACCAGGGTTCGTCGGAGTTCAATATCATCATTGCGGTTGCCGAAGAGGATTTTGAAAAGGCACTGCGCGGCATCTACCACGAATTTGTGAAATCATAAAAAAGGGAGAGATGAAAAATCTCTCCCTCTGCCGCTTTATCCGGGATGCGGATCTGCCGGATCGGTCAGTGGAGTGGCATGCCATGCATAATCGAATCTCAGCACAAAAACAGCCTGAGATCAGGGTCATGCTAAGTGCAGCGGCAGTTCTTTTCCGCCGAGAATGTGGAAGTGCAGGTGCGGTACGGATTGACCGGCATCGTGCCCGCAGTTCGAGATCACGCGGTAGCCGTTTACGATTCCGGCAGACTTTGCAATCGACGGGATCTTCTCAAAGATTTTCGCAACAACGGTACTGTTTTCGCCGTTCACCTCATCCATGGAGCCAATGTGCGTTTTCGGGATCACAAGCACGTGTACCGGTGCCTCCGGATTGATGTCGTGGAACGCGAGCATATACTCGTCCTCATATACCTTCTTCGACGGGATCTCGCCGGCGGCAATTTTACAGAATAAGCAGTCCATTTCTATTCCTCCAATCGTATTTGGGTACCTCTATTGTATCACAACGCGGAGAAAAAATCAAGACAAACAAAAAGCAAAGAAAGCACACGCTATGCAGGGCGCATACGTGCGTATACAGGGAACTATGGAAAAAATTTTCGATATACATACCCACACCTATCCCGAGAAGATCGCCGGACGCGCTACGGAAAGTCTCGGCCATTTCTATGATTTCACCGTGGAGGGAGAGGGAACCTACGCGCATCTCGAATCGCAGGCAAAAGCGAACCACATCCGTGGGTATCTTCTCTTTTCCGTTGCCACAAACGCGCATCAGGTGCCGAAGGTCAACGATTCCATTGCGGCTTTGGCAGAGTATTCCCGGTCGCGCGGCTTTTTGACGGTCGGTTTTGCCGGTATGCACCAGGATTACCCCGATTTTGCCGGAGAGATGGAGCGTGCGGCGGGACTCGGCCTGCGCGGTGTGAAGCTCCATCCGGACATCCAGGAGGTAGACGCGGACGACAAAAGACTCTTTCCGCTCTATGAGATTCTGGCAGCCAGGCATATGCCGCTGTATCTCCACGTCGGCGACAATCGACAGCAGTACCGCTATTCTCATGCCTCCAAGGTGGTGCGGATTTTGGAGAATTTCCCGACATTGACCGTCGCGGCAGCCCATTTCGGCGGATATATGGCATGGGACGACGCACTGACGTGGTTTGCCGCCAATCGCCATAAGCCGTGGTACGAGCATCTCTGGTTCGATACCTCCAGCTCCCTTTGGGCAATGACACCGGAGCGCGCCAACCATATGATCGATTCTCTGGGGGCGGATCACATTATGTTTGGAACCGATTATCCGGTCAAAAATGTCGCTGGGGAGATTGCACGATTTGACGCTTTGGCTCTGCCGTCTTCCATCCGCGAAAACATCCTTTGGAACAATGCGGTTCGCTTCCTGCATCTGGAAAACGAGGCGGCACGATTGGAGGAGGCGGAATGATCCCGCGCATCACCGATTCCCCCTGCCTGTGGGAGAGACTGCAAACGGAAACCCGTCCGATCTTTCTCTACGGCACGGGCAACGGTGGGGACAAGATCATCGCGGCACTCGAGCGTTATGGCGTATCGCTGACAGGGGTATTCGCCTCCGACGGATTTGTCCGATCGCGCACGTTCCATGATTTCCCGGTGCAGGCGTATTCCGATGTGGTCGCGCAGTATGGCAACGCCATTGTGGTGCTGCTTGCGTTCGGAACGACCCTGCCGGAGGTGCGCACGTTCATCGAGGCGCTCAACGCGCGGCATACGCTCTATATTCCGGAGGTTCCTCTGTACGGCGGTGCGCTCTTTGATCGTGCGTGCGTGACGGAGCAGTGGGAATCCATTGCCGCGGCGGGAGAACTGTGGGCAGATGCGGATTCCGCAATGCTGTATCGGGACGCGCTGTGGTTTCGTTGGACAGGGGCATATCGCTATCTTATGCGCACCACCGATCCGACGGACGAAATGCGTACCTTCTTTGACGACCGTGTGATTTCGACCGTTCTCGACGGCGGTGCGTATCGCGGGGACAGTGCAGCGGTATTTTGTTCGGCGTTCCCCCATTTGCGTACCATCTGGGCAGCGGAATCGGATGCAAGGACATACCAGAAGCTCTGTGCCTATGCCGAAACGGAAGCCCGTGCCGCAGTCCATCCATTGCACACCGCCTTGTGGGATCGGGACGGCGAGATTCATCTGTCCGCATCGGCAAGCCGCGGTTCCGGAATCGAAGGGAAGAATCATCGCGCAAAAGAGACAGTGGTGCCATGTACGACGATCGACACACTGCGGGAGGCATATGGTGCGTTTGACTGCATCAAGCTCGACGTGGAGGGAGCGGAATGGCAGGCGATCTCCGGCGCGGCATCCACACTGTCTGCGGATCGACCGTCCATGATCGTTTCACTCTACCACCGCACGGAGGATCTCTGGTCCCTGCCGCTGAAAATCCACGAGATTCTGCCGGAGCATAGCCTGTACCTGCGCCGTCCGGACTGCATTCCGTTGTGGGACGTGACCTTATACGCGGTAAAACCGAATGATGTATGACAAAAAGACATGGGATTCCAAAAAAGGAACGCCATGTCTTTTGCATTGTCTTGTACCGCATATTTTGTTCCCTGCGCATACACAGAGCCGCGGAACGGAAACAGTCGTATTTCTCCCGATTAAAAATGCTCGAACAGACCGTTCATTCTCTTAGGGAACGCCCGGAAGAAATCGACCGCCTCGTTGTTGACCTGAACGCCGTCCATAAAGGAAGCGAGATAGGCATTATAGGCATCGTAGCCATAGACCATACGGGTAAATGCGGCGACCGGAGCGGAGAGATCGAAATCCGCCGTATCGGAGAGCTGCTCAACATCACCAACGCCATTTTCATAAGCCACCCGGTATACGCCGCGCACGGAATCGTATGTATCCTCCACACGTACCGTGAAGCAGCCCTTTTCCGTCGGATATGTGTTGGCTTCCAGGATCGCCTTGGTATCGAGCACACGTGCCATGATGTCCGGTACGGTGCGGTAGGTGGTATGTGTGTAATGCTTTAAGAGCAGATCCACCTCCGGCAGCATGCCGACATCGTGGATGAGTACGGTATCCAGTTCCCCCTCGAACATCCGACAGAAGCTGAGCAGTGCGCGCAGAGCCTTCGGGGAGGTGTAGCCCATCTCATAGATAAGCAGATTGTCGCTGACCATCCGGTTGATTTCGTAATGGTTTTGCAGCTCCAGTGCGATATAGCCCTCCGCTCTGCCGTTTTCGTAGTAGAGGTATTTTCTGTGACCAAAGGCATTGGCGCCCGGACGCTGGAAGGTCAGATTGCGGTTTTGGGTGCAGCGGTCAAAGAGATCGACGAGATCCGTGGCGAGAGCGTCCGTATACGGCACCAGCTCCGGATTGCGCGGCAGAAAATCGAGTGCCGTGATCGGGAAGGAGAGCAGGACGTGATCGGAGACCTTTTCGTAGCCGAATTTCCGATAGTAGGAGAAGGAGAATGGGTGAAGGATGCTCACCACCCAGCCATGCTCCCGGGCTTGCGGCAGAAACGTCTCAAACATCGCGCGTACACAGCCATTTCTGCGGTATTCCGGAGCGGTACCAACACCGCCGACTGCCAGGGTGGTGATATTTTTTCCGGCAAACCGGGTCTGGCGCGTGACAAGTCCGGCGTGCGACATCGATACTCCCGCGTCGTTGAACACCTCGTAGCGGTCACACTGAACGTAAGCGTCCTCGCTGTGATCTGTTATTTTGATTTGCATGTTTCCCTCCAAAGTTTGCATGTTTCCCTCCAAAGAATGAAAAAGACTATATTTCAGGTTGGTTTGTACATCCTCAGATCGGCAGACTTTCCAGACGTAGGGCTGCCTCATGTAGAATGATTTCGCGTTCGGAAAACGGCACCTTATCTCCGTTTATCAACTGATACGTTTCATGACCCTTTCCGGCGCACAGGACAATGTCCCCGTTCTCTGCCATCTGTACCGCGGCACGCAATGCATCCTCACGATCGTCAAAGAGCAGATACGGCTTTGTGCGGTCGTAATAGGAGAGAATTTCGCGGTTGATTGCCGCGGGATTCTCGGTGTCCGGGTTGTCCGCGGTAATGATGGCGTAATCGGCATATTTTCCGGCGGCTTCTCCCAATTCTCTGCGGCGATTTTTTGTCCGACAGCCAACGGAGCCGAAGAGACAGATCAGCCGGTGCGGATGGTATTCCCGCAGTACCCGAAGCGCGCTTGTGAGACTGAGTCCATTGTGCGCATAATCGATTAAGAATATCACGCCGGGCAGTGCATCGACGATCTCAAACCGCCCGCGGATGGACAGCGTTTGCAGGATCCGTGCCGCGTCCGGGACCGATACGCCATAGACAGAGGCGGCAGCGATGGCACACAATCCATTGTAGACGGAAAACTCTCCGGGTGTGCGCAAACGGACCGGTGTCTCGCCTTCCTTTTCCGTGACACAGGTGAAATCGATCCCCAATGCCGTCTCACTGCGGAACGGGTGGATATTTTTGGCGACAAAACGACAGTTTTCACCAAGCGGCCGATGCACAGCGTATCCGATGAACGCCGTATCGGATGCAGGCTGCCCCACCACCTCCATCCAGTGTGCGTCGTCGAGATTGCAGATCACATGTGCCGGGTGGAAATCACGGAACAGACTTGCCTTGGCAGCCAGATAATCCTCAAAGGTTGGATGCTCCACGCCGCCGATATGATCCACGGAGAGGTTTGTATACATACAGGTGTCAAACGGGATTCCCTCCACCCGGTGTGTGACCAGTGCCTGTGAGGAGATCTCCATAACGACGTGCGTGATTCCATGATCGACCATCATACGGAAATACCGATGCAGTTCACGGCTTTCCGGCGTGGTGTTGACGGTTTCAAACCGTTCTTTGCCGATCACGACCCCGTTGGAGCCGATATACGCGCAGGGGATTCCGCAGCCGCAGAGGATCTCGGACAAAAGGATCGCTGTCGTCGTCTTTCCCTTGGTTCCGGTGATCCCGATGACGGTCAGGGATTTTGCCGGATTGCCATAGAAGGCGGCGGAAAAGTACGCGAGAGCCTTGCGCGGGTTGTCCACGAGAAGCTGTACGGCATCTGCCGGGATCGAATCGAGCAGATGGTCACAAACAAACGCGCGGCACCCGGACGCATAGGCAAGCGGCGCAAAGGTATGCCCATCCACACGCGCGCCGGGCAGACAGAAAAAGAGACAGTTGGGTGCGGCATAGCGGGAGTCATATTCTATGGCCTGGATGTTCTGCCGCAGCGCCCCACATGCGATGGCATCGGACACGGATTTCCCCGATACAGACAAAATGGGATACGCGGCGCATAAGTCGGATAATCTGGTCATATGGTACTCCTTTCTCTGCACGCGGCTGTATCGGGATCCTCCTCGGAGGGAACCCGCATCGGCTTGTCGTAAAACCGCGTGGGATCCAGGGGCGCATCGGTATCCGGAAAGCCGACAACGGTATGACCCATCAACCGGATGGAGACGGCGGCAAGCACGTCCAGAGAATCGACAAACCGATTGTCCGCATAGGTACCGACCATGTTCCGGTGGAGCAGGGACAATTCCGTGCATCCGAGGATCGCACAGTCACAGCCGGCAGCAAACGAGGGAGCCGCGGCAGCAAACAGCTTCTCCGGAGAGGGGATCACGCCTTTTTTTACATCACCATAGATGATGTCCATGACGGCTTCCTGACCGGCACGATCCGGAATGGCGTAGGACAGTCCATATTTTGACAGCTCCTCCTGATACGCGCCCGAGGAAATGGTCCCCTGCGTCGCAAGAATGCACGCTTTGTGAAAGCCGTTTCTCTGGAGATACAGCACCGTTTCCGTGATGATGCTCGGCACCGGGATGGATACTGCGCGGCGTACCTCATGGATAAAGTAATGCGCCGTGTTACACGGGATCACCAGAGCGGTCGCACCGTAGACCTCCAGCGATTTGGCATCGTGGATCATGTACGGCAGCGGGCATTCATCGCTTTTGCCGAGGATATACGCAGTCCGGTCCGGTGTGGACGCACGGCTGGACAGGATGATGTCGATATGATCCTGATCGCGGTCGGCCTTGGTGAACGATGTGACACGTTCATAGAAATACGCGCTCGACAGGGGACCGAGTCCGCCAAGCACACCGAGCAGCGGATGGGGATTCGCGGGATGGTTCATACGGTTTGCCTCCTTATAGGATGTACGGAAAACGCACGGTATGGCGGTACGTTCGTGTCATCTGTACTTTTGGCAATAGGTTTTGTATTTCTTCTTCTGGCGGCGCAGCTGTTCCAGTACGCAGAATAGACGGAGCGGGCTATGGCACATATCCGGCGGATACCAAAGAGAGGAGTATTCCGCACCGGCACGGTCGAGGGCTTTTGCTTTTTCCACAAGCGCGGGATCGTCCGTATAGCTGTATGCCACGGCGCGCGGAATGTGGTGCCAGAATACCTCGCGGTCGTTCATCACACAGTCGTCGCCGTCGGAGGTATACACCTCTGTCGCAAGATAGGCGATGTTCAGACCGGCAGCGGTCACATAGAAGTTGCTTCTCCCCTGCCGCAGATTGATTTCAAATACGCGATAATCCTTGCCGGTGGGATCGTCTGGATTGCATTTGATATCGAAATTGCCAAAGCCCGTGTAGCCGACGGATTCGAGCATTGCTTTGATTCTGGCGGCGACGGGCAGGTCGGATACCGGTTCCGTGACGATCGCGGCATGGTTTCCGAGTCCCTTCGGCGTGTGTTCCTCCAGCATCGTGTGCCCGAGACACATGGCGCGCACCTTACCGTTCTGGTCGGAGAATGTGGTGAGTACGCGCATCTGGGAGTCGCCGCCGGGGATAAATTCCTGTAAGATCATCTTATCCGGGTATCCGGCACCGTAGATCGCGTCGAGAATGGAGACGGCTTCCTCTACGGTTTTTGCCACATATACCTTCTTCATCCCGTCAAACGGATGCTTCCAGTAATCGACGCTGGACGAGGGCTTGACGATGATCGGGTACGGGAAGCCAAGCACGTCCGGCGAGAGGGCAGACGGATCCGCTTTTTCGGTCAATACCACCGTTTTTGGATACGGAATGCCGAATTTGTCACAGGTTTCGTAAAATTCCGCCTTTTTCGCGAGCGGCTCCATCAGCTCCGCCTTTGTATACGGCAGTATGAAGTCGGACAGCTCCTCACGATTGCGGATGATCATTGCCGCGTAATCGTCCGTACAACCGAAAAGCACCATGGTGTCGCCGATATGCGCGTCTGCGAAACGGTGCAGGGTGTCGAGCATTACGTCATCCCGGTCGATTTCGGGAACGATCGTGAAATGGACGATGGTGGAATACTTGGTGGGGGCGATGGCGTACCGTCCGAAGGCGTAGGATTTCACGCCGTAGCGAATATGAAAGGCGCGCGCGATGTTGTAGCAGTTGAGATCGGCACCGAGCAGCACCGGAACGATTGCTTTTTCCATTTTCGTTATATCCCTTGCGCACGCCATACCGGATCACGGCAGAGCTGCGCTGTCCTTATCTTCTGTGATTTATTCCATAAACTGCTTGTGCCAGGTCAGGAATGTGTATGCTGTCCAGACCTTGCGCTGATTCCGTGCCGCGCCGGATTTGTGATCGTCGAGAAGCTTGGCAAGGGCGTTTGTGTCAAAATATTCTGCGGCGGTATCTGAGGTCAGATCGGCACGCACGGCGGAATAGATATTGTCCTCCCGCAGCCAGTCGCGGATCGGTACGGGGAACCCCTTTTTCGGACGATGCGCCCACGCGTCCGGTAAGGTCTTGTTCGCGGCAGTCCGAAGTACGGCTTTGGTGTCGTGACCGTCGAGCTTATACGATACCGGGATGGTCGCCGCCTCCTCCATGACGCATTTGTCGAGGTACGGCACCCGCAGCTCCAGAGAATGCGCCATGCTCATTTTGTCCGCCTTCAGAAGAATATCCCCCTGCAGCCACAGATGCAGATCCAGATACTGCTTTTTCTCCACCTCGGATAATCCGGCGGCTTCCTTGTAAATCGGCGTTACGATGTCGCGCACGGACGGACCATGGCGATACGGCTCCCGGAGAATGGAAAGTGCCTCCGTCTCCGGGAATACATACGCCTGTCCGATAAAGTAGTCCTCCGGGCGGCCGGTGCCATGCAGGATGAAATCGTGTCCCTTGAAATATGGCAGATGGCGCGTGATCCCGGCTGCGGCACGACGGAAGGGCGCGGGGATATGCTTATATCGGCGCATGAGCGGTGTATCGTTGTACCATTCGTATCCGGCATAAATCTCATCCGCCCCTTCTCCGGACAGCACGACCGTGACCTGTTCCCGTGCCAGCTTTGCGAGAAAATAGAGCGGAACCGAGGACGGATTGGATTGCGGCTCGTCCATGTGATACTGAATCGTCGGGAACGCTGCCATACATTCCTCCGCGGTCAGATGGTCGATGAAGTTGCGGATTCCCAGCCGTGCAGACAGTTCTGCCGCTTCCCCCGTTTCGTCGAATTTTTCCCCGCCGAAACCGACAGAGAACGTGTTCTCCGGCATCAGACAAGCGGTGATGTAGCTCGAATCGACGCCGCCGGATAAAAACGATCCCACCGGAACGTCGCTGATCCGATGGACTTTCACGGATTCCCGCACACGCGCGTCGATCTGGCAGGCGCATTCCTCATAGGAGAGCGTGGTCTTCTTCGTGAAATCGACCTCCCAGTACCGCTGTGTGGTCATCTTTCCGTTTTCATACACAAAATAATGCGCGGCAGGCAGCTTATAGACGCCGGAGAAGAACGTCTCTGCCATGCTCGAATACTGGAAGGTGAGGTAGGCACGGAGTGCGTTCGGGTTGACGGCGGGATGAAAATCGGGGTGCTCTAAAAAGCTCTTGATCTCCGAACCGAAGAGCAGTACATTTTCCCGCGGTGTGGCATAATAAAACGGCTTGATCCCAAACGGATCGCGTGCGCCGAAGAGACGGTGGTGCTTTTTGTCCCGGATCACGAACGCGAACATACCGCGCAGCTTCTTCACGATTTCCGTGCCGTATTCCTCATAGCCGTGGAGAATGACCTCCGTGTCACAGCGTGTCCGGAATACGTGACCGCGTTCCATGAGTACCATGCGCAGCTCCTCGAAATTGTAGATCTCGCCGTTGAAAACGATCACCACGCTGCCGTCCTCATTTTCCATCGGTTGACTGCCGGAGGCGAGGTCGATGATGGAAAGACGGCGAAATCCGAGCGCACAGGCATCGTCGTCCCGTTCTCCATCGAGATAGAAGCCCTCGGAATCGGGACCGCGATGGATGATCCGATCCGCCATTCTCTGTAATATTTCCCGGCGATTGGCAAGCATACCGGTGAAGCCGACAAAACCGCACATATTTCTTGGAATTTTTCTTGAATCCGCGCCACTTTTTGTTGCTTGCCGCCCATCCATTCCGCCGTTTTCCGCGCAGTATGCCGAAACTCAGGGCTTGTCCGCGATGGAATTTGCCGCTTTGTACATACGAGGGGATTGTCCCGTGTATTTTGTGAAGGCGGCGGAAAAATGCCCCGTATCATGGTAACCGCACCGTTCGGCGATCACCGACAGCGGCAGCGTGGTCTCCCGGAGCAGACGCATGGCAAGCTCCATCCGCTTTTTCTTCAGATATTGCATCGGTGGTATCCCGAATTCGTTGCGGAAGAGACGAATGATGTGCATATCCGTGTAGCCGAATCGGTCGGACAGCGCGGCAAGCGATACATCGGCGGCGAGATGCTCATCCAGATAATCCCGGATTGCAAACGATACATCCTCCGGCATGGGCGGCAGATCCAGTACGGCGGACAATCGAATCGCGGCAAACAACGCGGATACCGATGCAGTAAGCTCCCGACAGACCGCTTCCATCTCCCGCCGGTGCGGACAGGGAACGTGCAGCAGATGCTCCCATTCACTGAAAATGCCGCCTGCGTCATAGGGCGTGACAAAGACCGGAGGCATATCGTACAGGTCGCAGAGGGAATCGAGCAGCCGACCGCGGCAGAAGAACCAGCGCACCGCGTAGGGATCGTCGAAATCCGCACGGCAGATCACCTCGGCATCCCTACGGATACAGCAGAAATCTCCGGCGCCCACCGACACAATTCCATCCTCGGACAGGACAGCACCTTTCCCGGAGACAATGTAGGAGAGCATATACGTATCCACCGGGGTCATTCGATAGGCGGGATCCGGTGCCACCTCGCCATACGACGGAAATGACAGAAACTGCCGCTCCTCCGGAATTTGCCAGAGCTGAAATGTGATCGATTTTTCCATATACCCGCTCCTTTGCTGCTTTTCTGTGAAAGAGTATACCGCGTTCGGAGAGAAATTGCAAGAGTACAGACGAATTTTTCCGCTTTTGGCAATGGTGTGCCGCAAAAAAAGCATATCTGTCACCCTTGACAATCCACGCGAACTGGGGTATAATACAAAGAGAAAACGAGTGTCCGGAGGAAGAAACAGATGAGAAAGTGGATGATCGCGTCCGATATTCACGGATCTGCGTATTATTGTAAAGAGCTGCTTGCCGCTTACGAAAGGGAACAGGCAACCCGACTCGTGCTGCTTGGCGATATTCTATACCACGGACCACGCAACGATCTGCCGCGGGAATATGCCCCTCGGGAAGTGATCGCGATGCTCAATCCAATGGCGAACCGGATCTGGTGTGTACGCGGCAACTGCGATACCGAGGTCGATCAGATGGTGCTGTCGTTCCCGGTTCTCGCAGATTATGCCATCCTGCCGGCAGACAATGCAGTTTTGTACGCGACACACGGTCACAACTACAATATGACCCATACGCCGCCGCTTGTCCGGGGAGATATTCTTCTCCATGGGCATACGCACGTTCCTGCCTGGAAATCGTTCGGCGAGGGCAATCGGTATTTCAATCCCGGCTCGGTCAGCATCCCGAAGGAGAACAGCCCGCACAGCTATATGATCCTCACAGACGAAGAGGCGGTGTGGAAGGATCTCACAGGAACGGAATACCACAGAGAAACGCTCTGAAACCGCTGGCGTTTTGCACGATGGAATCTATTGAGAGATCTTCTCCGCAATACCTTGTCGGGTGCAGCGTTTCTTTATACACACAGGATACGGGATTTGATGCCGCTTGGGAAAGAATCCCGTTTCGTTTTCACATCGGTTAGGGAATACTAACAGAAAGAGAGAGGCAAACAGTATGGTACAGATTCGTGTTGGTATCGATGGAATGGCGTGCGGGATGTGCGAGAGTCACGTGAACGACGCGATCCGGCAGCATCTTGCAGTGAAAAAGGTGTCTTCGTCCCACACCAAGGGGGAATGCGTCATTGTAGCGGAAAACGAGATCTCCGAAAACGAGATCCGCGCGGCATTGGACGGTACAGGATATGGTGTGACAAGCGTTACCGTTGAGCCATATGAGAATAAGGGGCTTTTTGCAAAATTATTCCGCCACTGAGCATATATTCACCCGAAAGAGCGCAAAACCGTGGGACAATCCCGGCGTTTGCGCTTTTTTTTGACGAAATTTCACCGTTTACTTGCAGAAAGGGTAGGTCGACCGCAAAAAAATTCCTGACAAAAGAGAAAATATACATTGACATATGGCACCATATGGGTTATAATAAGATAAGCACATAAATAATACTCTTTCACAGTACCGCGGTAAAGCGACTGTGCGGAGAGTGTATCCCCTATAAGATAGTCGTCGCTCATCCCAAACGAAACCGAAGAACGATGCAGACAAAGAAAAGAGGTATTGTTATGAACCGTGTATTCAACTTCTCAGCAGGTCCCTCCATGCTGCCGCTGCCTGTGCTGGAAAAAGCCGCGTCGGAGCTTATTTGTTACGGCACCTCAGGTATGTCCGTTATGGAGATGAGCCATCGATCTCCTGCCTATGAAGCGATCATCGAAAAGGCGGAGGCGGATTTGCGCAAGCTCATGCAGATCCCGGACAACTATAAGGTGCTCTTTCTCCAGGGCGGCGCATCCACGCAATTTGCGGCCGTACCGCTCAATCTCATGAAAACGGGCAAGGCGGACTATATCCTCTCCGGACAATTCTCCACCAAGGCGTATAAGGAGGCTCTCAAATACGGAGATGCCAAAGCAGTCGCGTCCTCCAAGGAGCAGAATTTCACCGTGATCCCGGAAACCACCCGCGATACGTTCCGTCCGGATGCCGATTATGTACAT
>USGH01000034.1 GCA_900554225.1 uncultured Eubacteriales bacterium
ACCTGTACCGTCAGGCGGCAGAGCGGGGAAACGGTCTGGCTCTGTGCCGCCTGGGGCGGCTGTATGAGCGGGGCACAGGCGTCCGTCAGGACCTGCGTCAGGCGGCGGACCTGTATGAAAAAGGCAAGCAGGCAAACGTTCCCGGGGCCGGGGCCGCTCTGGCCCGGGTCCGGAGTGCATTGGCCTCCCCTCCGGCCGCCGCGGCGGAGGGCAAAAAAAATCCCCTCCGCCGCCTCCTGGACCGGCTGAAGGGAAAATGCTGAAAAAGCAGGCCACCACGGCCTGCTTTTTGCTGCATTTATGTCATTTCACACCCGTTCGCGGAGCTCCCGCAGACAACGGGGACAGACGTTGCGGCCCCGGAAGGTACGCACATCCTTGGTGCTGTCGCAGAAAATACAGCTGGGACGATATTTCCGCAGGACAATGGAATTGCCGTCCACATAGATCTCCAGCGCATCCTTTTCCACGATGTCCATGGTGCGCCGCAGCTCCACCGGCAGCACGATCCGGCCCAGCTCGTCCACCTTTCTTACAATACCCGTCGATTTCACAATGCCATTCCCCCTGTATCGAATTGACCCTCTTTCGCATGATGCATCGTGCTTATCCATTATACGGCAAGTATCGCGTCAAGTCAACAAGTGTTGTTCCATTTTTTGCAAAATATTCATGCATCTCCCCCGCCCTTTCACGCATATATATGGCAGGAAAGGGGGACGGGACATGGCAATGGCCTGGATCTGGACGGGAATGGTGACGGTATCGCTGGTGTTTGCCGCCGTCAACGGCACCGTGGACGCCGTGAGTGCGGCAGCCTTAGAGGGGGCCGGGGCAGCGGTGGAGCTATGCATCGCCATGGCGGGGGTGCTGTGTCTGTGGAGCGGCGTTATGGAGCTTATGAGCCGCTGTGGTCTGAGCCGGAAGCTGGCAGCGGCCTTGCGTCCTGCCCTGGGGCGGCTGCTGCCCCGGGCCAGCCGGGACCCGGAGACTCTGGCGGCGGTGTCGGCCAACGTGTCCGCCAATCTGCTGGGCCTGGGCAATGCCGCCACACCACTGGGCATCCGGGCGGCCCGGCGCATGGCAAGGGGGCAGGACGGCGTGGCCGATGACGAGCTGTGCCGCCTGGTGGTGCTGAACACGGCATCCCTGCAGCTGCTGCCCACCACGGTAGCCGGAGTCCGGGCCGCCTGCGGGTGCCGGACGCCCTTCGACATCCTGCCGGCGGTGTGGCTGTCGTCGGCCATCTCCGTGACGGCGGGACTGCTGACGGCCCGGCTGCTGAGCCGGGTATGGAGGAGCTGACATGGACCCCACGGCATTCGTGACCCCATGCCTTCTGGCAGGGGCAGCCCTGTACGCCCTGCGGCAGCGGGTGGACGTGTTCAGCGCCCTGACCCAGGGAGCCGGAGAGGGCCTGTCGGTGGTGATCAGAATCCTTCCGGCTTTGGCAGCCCTGCTGACGGCGGTGTATATGCTGCGGGCCTCCGGAGCCATGGACGCTCTGGCGGCAGTGCTGTCGCCGGTGCTGGATGCGTTGGGCATCCCGCCGGAGACGGCGGCCCTGCTGCTGGTGCGGCCAGTCAGCGGGTCCGGAGCCCTGGCCGTGGGCAGCCAGCTGATGGAGCAGTACGGCCCAGATTCCGCCGTGGGCCGCACGGCGGCGGTGATGCTGGGCTGCTCGGAGACCACGTTTTACACCGTGGCGGTGTATTTCGGCGCGGCAGGCATCCGCCGCACCCGCTATACCATTCCCGCCGCCCTGACGGCGGACCTGGCAGCCTTCATTGCCGCCGCCTGGGCCGTGCGGCTGTGCTTCGGCGGAGAATAACCCGGTTCCGCTGTTGCCAAACGGCAAAAAGTGTGATATAACAGGGTTGGGCCGAAAGGCCCGCTGCTTTAGAGGATACTATATAAGGAGGAAGCTCTGTTATGAAGAAGATCATCGCCACCACCAATGCCCCCGCCGCCATCGGTCCCTATTCCCAGGCCATCGACTGCGGCAGCTTCCTGGTCACCAGCGGCCAGGTGCCCTTCGACCCCAAGACCGGCGAGTTCGTTCCCGGCGGCATCCAGGAGCAGACCCGCCAGGTGTTCCGCAACATCAAGGCCATTCTGGAGGCCGCCGGTCTCACCATGGACAACGTGGTCAAGACCACCGTATTCCTACAGAGCATGGGCGACTTCGCCGCCATGAACGCAGTATACGCCGAGTTCTTCACCGAGGGTCAGTATCCCGCCCGCTCCGCCGTGGAGGTGGGCGCTCTGCCCCGCGGCGCGCTGGTGGAGATCGAGACCATCTGCGTCAAGTAAACTGCCTGTACAGCAAGCAGCGGAGACCCGACAGGGCCTCCGCTGCTTGGCTTTTATGCGATTATACCAGCTTTTCAAAGTAGAAGAACGTGTCGTCCTCCCCTGCCGGACGCATGCAGGAGGAGAGCATTTTATACGATGCGGTGTTCTCCTTATAGCACTTGGCCTTTACCTTGGCCAGGGTCAGGCCGAACAGGGCCCACTCCGCCGCCGCGGTGAAGGCCTCGGTGCCGTAGCCGCAGCCGGCATATTCCGGCGCAATGCGGCAGCCCAGCTCGGCGCCGCCCCGCCAGTCCAGGTTATACAGCACCGCCTCGCCGATGCATTTCTCCCCCAGCCGCACGGCGATTTTCCACAGTTGATCGGTCACCGCGTCCTCGTGGAACACCGGATCGGTCAGTTCACCGGCAAGCGGCGCATAGATCGCGAGAAATTCCGCGTAGGTGAGATTCTGTAATTGATCCGTCATGCGTTCTCTCCCTCTCCTGTGGCAGGTGCTGCCGATTTTTGTCCGCCGTGGAGCTGGAGCCAGATCATCAGCACCGTGATGTCCGCCGGATTCACCCCGGAGATGCGGCTTGCCTGTCCGATGCTGGCGGGGCGTACCTTTGCGAGCTTCTGCGCCGCCTCAAGCCGCAGTCCACGGATCTGTGCGTAGTCTATATCCGCCGGCAAAAGCGTATTTTCCGCCTTTTTCTGCCGGTTCGCCTCCTCCATCTGCCGTTTTGCATAGCCCGCGTATTTGATCTCCGTCCAGACCCGCTCCCGCTGCAATCGCGTCATGGGCGGTCGTTCGGGGTCAAAGGGGGCGGTGCAGTCGTAATCCATCTGCGGACGGCGGATGATCTCGGCAAGACTGGAGCCATTGTCGATCGGTGTGGTGCCGTGCGCTTCCAGCACCGCGTTGATGCCGGAGGTCGGTCCGACGTTCACGTGCTCCAGCCGCTCAATCTCCGCGTATACCGCCGCCGTCCGGGCAAGCGACGCCCGATACCGTTCCTCCGACACCAGCCCGCAGCGATAGCCGTATTCGATCAGCCGCTCCTCAGCGTTGTCCTGCCGCAGAAGGATCCGGTATTCGCTCCGCCCGGTCATGATCCGATACGGCTCGTTCGTACCCTTTGTCACCAGATCGTCCACCAGGGTGCCGAGATAGCTCGAATGGCGCGGCAGAATGACAGGCTCCATCCCGCGCAGCTGGAGAGCCGCGTTCATCCCGGCAAGAAGTCCCTGCGCCGCCGCCTCCTCATAGCCGGACGTGCCGTTGAATTGTCCCGCGCCGTACAGTCCGCGCACCTTTTTGACCTCCAGCGTCGGGTACAATTCCAGCGGATCGATGCAGTCGTACTCGATGGCATACGCCGGACGCATGACCTCCGCGTGCGCAAAGCCCGGCAGCGTGTGGAGCATTTGCAACTGCACCTCCGCCGGCAGGGAGGACGAAAAGCCCTGCAAATACATCTCGTCCGTATCCCACCCCATTGGTTCCACGAAAAGCTGGTGCCGCTCCTTGTCCGCGAACCGCATCACCTTGTCCTCAATGGACGGGCAGTAGCGCGGTCCGATGCCGTGGATCTTGCCGGAATAGAGGGGGGAGCGGTGGATGTTTTCGCGGATGATCCGGTGGGTCTCGGCGTTCGTATAGACAATGTGGCACGGGATCTGGTGAAAATCCCGGAACGCGTCCGGATCGGTGCGGCTGGAAAACGGCGTGATTTCCGCCTCTCCCTCCTGCACCTCCAATACGGAAAAATCGATGCTGCGCCGGTGGATCCGCGGGGGAGTACCCGTCTTGAACCGCAGCATATGGATCCCCTTTGCGGCAAGATCCTCCGTCAACCCCTCCGCGGGGAGAGAATTGTCCGGGCCGCTGCGTCGCGAAACGTCGCCCACATGGGTGGTGCCGCCGAGATAGGTCCCGGTCGAGAGGATCACGGCACGGCAGGCAATGTGGCCAAAAGGTGCTGCCTCCACACCGGTGACACGCATTTTGCCGTCCCCGTTCTCCGTCGTCACCGCCTTGACCTCGCCTTGCAGCATACGGAGCATCGGCTCGTTTTCCAGCGTTTCCTTCATGATCCGGGAGTAAAGCCGCCTGTCCGCCTGGATCCGTTTGGAACGCACCGCCGCGCCTTTGGAGGTGTTCAGCGTCCGGCTCTGCATCGTCACACGATCCGCCGCATAGCCCATTTCCCCGCCCAGCGCGTCGATCTCGTACACCAGATGGCCCTTACCCGTGCCGCCGATGGACGGATTGCACGGCATATTCGCCACCGCGTCGAGGGACAGCGTGACAAGCATGGTCGAGAGTCCGCACCGTGCTGTGGCAAGAGCAGCCTCCACCCCCGCATGGCCCGCACCGACTACCACCACGTCACAGTGCGTATCGTCAAAACCCAAAGGAAAACCAGTCTGCATATGTTCTGTTGCCTTTCCGAGATATGTGAATAAAAATACGATATGGGTCGCGGCATATCACCGCAAAAAGCGGGAGAAACGCCGGATGACCCGTCAGCCGGATGACCCGTCAACCGCTTGACCCGTCAACCGTTTGACCCGCAAACAGAGACCGTCAATCGAGTGACACGTCTGCCGTTCTCCCGTCTGCGGTTCCGTTTCAGAAGCTGCGCATTGCGGACGCGATTGCATCGACGACCTGCGCGTTCCAGTCCGGGTTTATCATCAGATATGCGGTGCGGGAGAGGTAGTCGAGGGTATGCGGACACATATCGGTCGTATAGTTGGCGTTCAGACCGCGGTTTGCCTCCATCTTGTACGGATCCATTGCCGGATGGAAGGCGCCGCGCTTTTCCATGACCTGCGTCCAGTTCGTGTAGACGTGCTTGCCCGTGTCGATCGGGATCGTGATGCCGTAGCCGTACTGTGCCATATGCGCCGCGAACGCCCGGGTCTCCTCCGCCGTATCAAACCGGAGTGCCAGCGTGGTGCCGAGATCTCCCGCCGCGTCGTGGGACGGTGCCTCGGTGAGCTTATCGCCCATTTTCGCGCGCATTTCCGCTTTGACCCGGCGCAGATCGGCAAGGATCCCCGGCAGCTTCCTGAGCTGTTCCCGTAAGATCGCGCCCGTGATGTCGGAGATGCGGAATTCCGTGCCGCCAAAGAGCGGTTCCGTCACATCGGAAAGCTGATCGCCGAAGAACGCCACCGCGGACGCGTCGTGATAGATCAGCGCGCGCTCATAGATCGTCCGGTCGTTCGTGGACAGTGCGCCGCCCTCTCCCGCCGTGATCACCTTGAAGTAGTTGAAGCTGTAGGCACCCGCGTGACCGATCGTGCCCAGTGCCCTGCCATGGTACGAGCCGCCATCCGCCTGACAGGCATCCTCCAGCACATAGAGGTTATGCTTCTTTGCCAGAGCCATAACGCCGTCCATGTCGCACGGGAAGCCCTGGATGTGAACCGGGATGATCGCTTTGGTGTGCTGCGAGATCTTCCGTTCCGCGTCCGCCACGTCGATCGTCATTGCCGCGTCGCATTCGCAGATCACCGGGATCGCTCCCGCCTCCAGTACCGCCAGTGCCGTCGCGATGTACGTGTACCCCGGCACGATCACCTCATCGCCCGGTCCGATCCCCATCGCGGTCAGCGCGGCGGTCAGCGCGGCGTATCCCGAGCTCATCAGCAGCGTGTACGCTGTGCCTGTATACGCCTTCCATTCTTCCTCAAAATGGTAAGCCTCTCTGCCGGATCCGTTGATCTTAAAAAAATCGCGGCTGTTTATCGCTCTGGCTACCGCTTCAATCTCTTCTTTTCCAATTCTGTACATGGTAAATCCTCCTATATATATAGTTCCTCTAACTCCGCGGGAACGGGGGAACGGGGGAACGCGGCTTTTGAAAAAAGGCAGAAAGCTACGCGTTCTGGGCAAAGCTTTTATGAAAAAAGGGCTGGATTTTGTTTGTGCGATTCTGGGGCTATTTGTCTGCTTTCAGCTGTAATTCTCCGGTTTCACACGCCCATGATGCGGAGATTCTCGTTGATGTACTGCTGATCCGCGTCGTCGGTCAGGGTATAGACAGCGTTGTAGAGGAAGCATTCGACCTCATATCCGCCGCGGCAGAGCTGATCCTGGGTGGGCAGATAGGAGGTATAGCCGTTGGTATTGGAAAGGCACATGGTATGGGCATACGGACTGTAGGCGCGCAGGCGGAGTCCGATTTCGGAGAACACCTCGCACGTGAACGGGATGAACACGGCGTCGCCGATTGCCACGATGGTCTGCGGGATCACCCACTCCGTCGTTGGAACCGCTTGCAGGTCGCGCAGGGTCTTTTCCACCTCTTTCCAGTGATGGTACCGGAGCATATCGATATTGATCAGTCCCTCGGGATTCTTGTACGCCGCCAGCTTTTCCTCCACCTCGGCAAGGGTCGGCAGCGGACGGCAGGGCAGATGGAGCTCCCCGTGATACAGCTTCAGCTCCGCCGGGTGATAGGCGCCGATGTTCTTATACGCGCGGATGGCATCCTGTGCCGCAACGCCGCCGAGCTCCTCGGTATAATGGATGTTCCCCGTCGTCTGCCCGTTTGTGAGGCGCGGTCCGATGTCGCCGATATTGCCGTTCCAGAACGCGGTGAGGATCCCGGTTTCCGCCTCCAGCCGATCGATCATCACACCGGACCAGTCGCGCGTGATCTCGTGGTTGCAGCCCGCGGAAGTGCCGTGACAGCCGTAATGGATGAGGTTGAACACCCCTTTGCCGGACGATACGCTGCGGAAAGAAAGGATGGTCATAGTCGGATCCATGCAGCTGTACGGACTCTGTCCGAACTCGATCGTACCGTCGCGCATCTGCTGCCGTCTGTTCACGCCGACGTAGGATTCCGTGGTGCCATAGCCGACCGTGACCGGCTCCAGATGCTCCACCGCCTCCAATACCGCCTCGACCAGACGGGGACGAAGAATATTTTCCGCATAGGGTTCATCGATGCCGCCCCAGCCCTCCATGCCTGCCACATTCGGCGCGGAGTGGGTGTGGGTCGCGGAGACGAGGATATTCTCCATCGGCACTCCGGATGCACGGGAAGCGGATTCTCTGAGCGAGGTCGTGTATTCCGTCTGCATATCCCCGGCTGCTACCGTGACCATCACCGCCGTAGACGTCCCGGACGACAGCGCAAGCGCGGTCACATGGAGCGGATCGTGAACAGACGTGCTGACCTGATCCGGATTGTAGCCGTATAAAAGGGTGCCGACCGCCGGTGTGATGTCCCGTCTTGCCGCGCCTGCCCGTAAAATCATTTTTTCTTCCATATCGTATGTACCTCCAAAGCCAGAGCAGCACCATTGCCGCCCGGAATATGCTCTTCTACAGTATAGCACGTTTTCCGCGATTGTGCAAGCGGAAACGACGAAAAAGACAGCCCGCCGTCCCCGGAAGACTGTCTTTTCCCCGTATTCTTATAAGGAATCGCGAAACGCGTATGCTTATTCCTCCGCGTAGAACAGCGCAATGACCTCGTCGTAGTGCTTTCTGGCGGCTTTTTCCTTTTTCTGATATTCGGAGGTAATATCCTGGTGCTTACTCGATCCAAGAAGTCCCTGGAAAATAAAGGATACGCCCTTCCAGTTGTCGTACACATAGCCGAAATCGAACACACGGGACGCCACGCACAGATCGATCATTTCCGCGTCCTCCGGCGAAGAGGCGTACCGCTGCTTCAGACACACGTCGTAGTAGGCGGGCAGCACCTGCTTATAGGATTCCGCGCACAGCACCTCCACCATGGTGCCGATGAAGTCAAGCTCCGTCATCTGCTTGCCGATCGCCATGGCCTCGTGACCGCCGTCCACCATCGTCTTGTATTCCTGCTGCGCCTCATCGTACTTCGGGTACGGGATGATGCCGTACTCGTTTTCATATTCGGCAAGCTTCGTGATCGCGTGGCGGATCTGCCCGTTTGCCGTCAGTGCGCCGTACTGCGCGAACATATCGATGCCGCTGTTGTGATCCGATTTGTAGCCCGCACCCACCGTCTCGTTGAGCAGCGCGTAGCACTTTTCGTATACGTCCAGTAAATGCTCGCTGTAGTAGGTAAATTCCAGCTCCCCGTCCTTATTCTTCGTGAAGATCTGGTTGTCGCACGACCACAGATACGTATTCACATTGGACTGCGCGTCGGAATAGAAGCCGTAGTAATCGCCGTCGTCCACGGCGCCGTTGCCGTTTGTATCGACATACGCGACCTCGGCGATCTTCCGCTGGTAATCGAGCGTCCATCTGCCCTCGGAGGCAACGGTATAGAGATTTTCAAGGTCCGGATAATCCGCCAGTCTGTCCTTATCGTAGAACACACAGTAGGTGGAGGCGACCGCCGTCAGGGCAAAATCGCCCATCGCGAGATAGCAGCGTCCGTTCAGAGTCAGATCGTCCACGTTGGAATCGGACCACCACGGCTTGTCAAAATTCACGTGCGGCATATCGTACCAGTTCCGATACAGTCCCTTCATCGCGTTGCCGCTGTTCGCCACCACGTGATACTGGATCAGATGGAAGGAATCTTCGTCCCCCGCCGTGATCGCTTTTTCCACCGCAGAGTTGCATTCATCATAGGTAGGGATGAAGTAACAGGACACATTCGCGTTGTACCGGTCCGCTGCGGTCAGGTTCCGGCTGTACACCGCGTCGTTTACGCCCTCGCCGTTCAGCTCCTCCACCGCGATATACTTCTGGATGTCGGCGTTATCACAGGTGATGACGATAAAATCCCGTCCGCCGAAATCGTTCTCCGGCAGATCGTCCGCTACCGCAAGGCGCGCCTCCAGTTCCGTCGTTTCGGCTTCGGTCTCCGTTTCCCCATCGGACGCGGCTGCCGCAGTCGTACCGGCACTCGTATCCGTTTCGGTTTTCTCCCCGCAGGAAGCAAATCCGGCAGCAAGCATTGCGACAAGCAGCAGCCAGGCTATTTGTTTTTTCATGACAGCTATTCCCTTTCCCGTTTTTTCTGTTTTCAATCCGCAGCCCTCCGTTATAACTACAATTGTCGTTATACTTCATGACGCTGCATATTTTTGACCGTTTTGCGATTTATCTTATATCTATTGTAGCAGATTCTATGCGCTTTGTCAATCCCGCTGCAACGATTTTGCATAGAAAACGGTTCCTATTTTTTCGGAAATGCACCCATTTTGCAGCTCTGCACAATGACTAATTCTGTAATTATGTCGTTGCAGGCCATGAATTTTCCATTTCTGTTCGTACAAATTTCTCAATTCGCATTGACAAAATGCATATTATTGTGTATAATAGGATTACATAACTCTGCCAATACATTCTATGGATATGAGGTACCCCTTATGAAACGGACCATCACTGCCCTTTTGCTGATCGCGATGCTTCTCGGCACGATCGCGTCCTGCGGCGAAAAAACACCCGCGGAATCCACACAGAACCCGACCGCGGATACCGAGACCGAATCCGTCGAAACCGAAACCGAAGAGGAAACCGAGCTGCAGCCCGACATTCCGAAGCTCGATTTCGGCGGCGAGACCTTCACCTGCCTGACCTCCGGCGAATCGGACGACAACGGCGTGGACTGGGTCACCTATGACGTCTGGGTCGAATCCCTGACCGGCGACGCCATCAACGACGCAGTATACAACCGGAACGCGTACCTGATGGAAACCTACAACATCAATCTCGCCGAGATCAAATCGTCCGGCACGACGCAATCGCAGACGAAAAAGGACGTGCAGTCCGGCAGCGGCGAATACGATCTCGTGTTCACAAATATCACCGCCGGCTGCAACCTCGCGCAGGACGGCAACCTTTTGAGCCTGTACACCCTGCCGTACATCGATCTCGCCAAGCCCTGGTGGGACCAGAAAGCGGTGAAGGACCTGTCCCTGCTCGGCAGTCTCTACTTCGCGACCGGCGACATCACCGTGATCGACAACGACGCGACGTGGGTGCTTATGTTCAACAAGGAAATGCACAAGGACCACGGTTTAGACAACATCTACGACCTGGTGCGCGAGAACAAGTGGAACTACGATGCCTTCTACAAGATGTTTGAGGTCGCTGCCATGGATACCAACGGCGACGGCAAAATGATGGGTCCGGACGACACCTTCGGCTTCGCAACGAGCGACTACTCCAGCTACGGTCTGCTGTACGCCTCCGGCGAGCTGTTCACCACGCGTGACTCCGAGGAAAAGCCGGTGCTTGTCAGCGATCACGAGCGTATGTCCCGCGTTGCGGAATACGCCGCGAAGATCATGGCGGACAAGGAAAGAACCGTTATCACCGGCAAACAGGGCATCGCGGATTCCGATAACCTCCGTTTCGTCTTTGAGGAAGGCCGTTCTCTCTTCTTCGGCGAGGTCATGCAGTGCATCACCCGTATGCGCGACAGCGAGACCGCGTTCGGTCTTGTACCGTGGCCGAAATTCGACGAGACCCAGCAGGATTTCTGCACGCTCATCCACACCACCGCGGGCAAAGGCATCGTGGTTCCGGCAACGCAGACCGACATGGAAATGGCGGGCGCGATCATCGAAGCGATGGCGGCAAAGTCCATGTACACGCTGACCCCCGCGTACTACGACGTCGCGCTGACCTATAAGTACATGCGTGACAACGAATCGGCGGAAATGCTCGACATCATCCTCGACTCCCGCTGCTTCGACCTCGGTCTCATCTACGCGTGGGGCGGTCTGTCCAGCGGCGTCCACAGCATCATCACAAACGGCAAGCCGGAAAACTTCGCCTCCACGTGGGAAAAGTCCGCAACGAAGTTCGACACCGCGCTCGAAAAGACGATGACGGCGTATGAAGAGCTGAAAAACCGGTAAAACGAAAAAAACAGAATATCCCACAACATAGACAGCAACTGCACCCCGGAGCGTTCCGACAGCGGAGCCAATCCGGGGTGACGTCTTTCCGCGGATCCTTTTGCCGTCCCATCCGTATCGCACATATTTTTCATCCGAACCATTTTTTTGAGGTATTTTCTATGAAACACATGCAAAAAAGCTTTCTCTGTCTCCTTGCGCTCCTGATCGTATCCGGCTCCTGTCCCTCCTGCTCCGATTCCGGCGGCAAGGATCCCCAAACGGCGGATACCACGGGCGGCGAGACCGAGAACGCTGTCGAGGAAACGGCGGAAACAGAGTTCCGCTACGCCGATCGGATTGAGGCCGTCGATTACAACGGCTGGACGGTCAACCTCGCGAACGATCCACCGAGCTCGGAGTATTTCAGTATGTTCACCGTGGAGGAGCTGACGGGCGACGCCTTCAACGACTCCATCTACGAGAGAAACAGCCGCATCATGGACAAATTCAACGTCAAGATCACGGAAAACTGCGATGGCGCGCCCGATCTCATCAAAAATTCCGTGACCGCCGGCACACAGGACATAGCCTTCGGGCAGGTCCTCCACTACGACTGCATGAGCCTCATCTCCAGCGGCTATATCCATCCCATCAATACCATGCCTGTGTTCGATCTGTCGCAGCCGTATTGGGACAAGGGCGCACAGGAGACCCTCATGATAGACGGTCTTTTGTGGTACGGCTACTGCACGCTCGGCTTTGACTTCTACGAAAGCATGGCGATGCTCTTCTGCAACGGCTTCCTGCTCGACAACGCGGGAATCACCGAAACGCCCATGGATCTGTATTACGCCAAAAAGTGGACGCTCGAGGCCATGTACGGCATGATCACGCAGGTCGCGCGCGACGTGGACGGCGACGGCAAAATGACCGCGAACAGCGAGGATATTTTCGGCTGGTCCGGCCGCGAATTCGAATATCTCCCGAGCCTGTACTCCTCCGGCGTCTCGCTCATCCGGGAGGATCCCGAAAACGGCGGCTATGTGATGAATCTCACGGACGAGGGCGTGATGGCAGTCGGCGAATGGCTCCAGAAGATCATCAACGACAAAACACTCTCCTTCATCGGTTGGAACGACGCCACGCGCGATCTCTTTAAGGAGGGCCGCTCCCTCTTCTACAGCCGTCTGCTCGGTGACTTCCGCAATCTCCGCGACAAAGAGGACGACTACACCCTCGTCTGCTATCCCTCCCTCAACGAGGGGGACATCGAACACGTTTATGTCCAGAATCCCTTCGCCATCCTCATCCCCGCCGATGTAGAGGACACCACCCGGCTCGGCACCATCATGGAAGCCATGATCGCCGATACCTACGACAACGTCATGGATCCGTATATCAACAAGGCCATCATCGGCAAGGGCGCACGCGATGAGGAAAGCGCCGCGCTCTTCCGTGAGCTGTGCGAAAAACGCGTGTATGATATGAACTACGCCCTCAACCTCTTCGATCCCATCAAGGCCTACAACAGCGCGATGCAAAAGAGCACCTACGCCTCTCTCATGTCCAAATATGAGCCCGCCTACGCCAAAAAGGTCGCCGCACTGACCGAAAAGCTGGAGACCGTCGGCGCGCCGTACAAGGATTGACGCAAACAGACCGACCGCCCCGCCAAGACGCACCCACCATGCGTCCGAACGGGGCGATTTTCGTGCCAGAACGGCTTGGACAAATACGTCAAACGCATCACCGGCATCGCGCAGTCGTAAAGGCAGCGCAGGCTGAAAATCCCCCGGCAAGCGTCCGTTTTTCGGATACCCGCCGGGGGATTTTTTCTGTTTATCGGTTTTCGAGTTCCTTATATGTCGCGATGGTGGTGTTCAGAGCCGCTTCAAACGGTCCCTTGAAGGTTTCCCATGTGGAAGCGAACGTGCCTGTATCGCCGGTAGCGATCGGCTCCGCTACGTTCCAGCACATATCGCCCCAGTTGTAGATGTAGCCGAGGTCAAAGCAGCGGGAACCAAGAATGATCGAGAGCATTTCCGCCGATTCCTCGTCGCGCATATACTTGTACGTCATCGATACGTCAAAGTATGCCGGGGTCAGCGTGTACATGGATTTTGCCGCCATTGCCTCAAGGAGCGCGCCTGCCATCTCCGGGTTCCTCTGGGTCGCCGGGATGTTGACTGCCTTTGCCGCCGTCGCGTGTACGAGATTGTAGTAGCCGGACTGCGCCTCGTCGAGCTTCGGCCACGGAATCAGACCGAAATCCGTGTCGCTTCCCCGCATACGGGTAATGCACTGCATGACCTCGCCGTAGAAGAGCGCGCGTCCCTCCTCAAACATGGTTTCCATTGCATAAACATCCGCCTCGGGCGCAATACCCGCCACTACGGACAGATTCGCGTTTGAAAGGATCCGCGCGGAGGAGACAATCGCGTCCGCCATACGGCCTGTGTCCGGCGTCAGGATCGGATAACCGTCGCTGTCCCGCGCCGTCAGCTTTTCGCCCGTCGAATAGAACAGCCCCAGAATCGTCATGCCCGTCGTCGCCAGACCGAAGTTATCGCTCTGCCATGTCCGTGTGCCGTCGCCGTTTACGTCCGCGGCAGCCGCTTCACACATTTTGAGCATCGCGTCGTTCGTCCATTTGCCCTCGCGCACCAGACTGTAGATGTTGTCGAGCGACAGGTTTTCGTGCATCGCCTTGTTGAACATCAGAACCCATGTCGCGTCGTTGTCGATCACGGTGATGTCCCCGGTTCCGAAATACATCGCCTTACCGATGGACAGATCCTCTACCGCGCGCTGATCCCACCAGGGCTTTTTCAGATCGATGTACGGCACCGAGGTGAGATCCAGCAGAAGTCCCTCCTGCGCCAGCTGTACGTTCGCGGAAATGTTTGTAAACGCTGCGTCAAATTCGCCGCTGTCCGATGTGACCGCCAGCCTTTCCTCATCCAGCGTCTTGCCGGACGATTTCTGCTCCGCGAGCTTGCATTTGTACGTGTCTTCCAGAAACGCGTTGCGTGTGTACACCGCGTCGTTGATCGCTTCGCCGTTTGTGGATTCCACCCATACGTCGTAGGTCACCCAGTCCGAGCCGTTTTCATCCTGATCGCCGGAGGTCAGGAATGTGAAGGTCGCACCGCCAAAATCGAGTGCAGGAATATCCGGCTGCAATTCCGTCTCCCCGGCAGTCTCCGTTTCCGTGGATCCCGCCGTCGTTTCCGTATCGTTCCCTGCCGCGCTTGTCTCCGTCTCAACAGGCTTGTCGCCGCCGCAGGACGCCATCGTGGACAGCAGCATCGCCGCCAGCAGAAGTGTAGTGATTGTTTTTTTCATTGTGGTTCTTCCTTTTTTGCGTTTGCCCTTTACGGACTGCGTATTATTATACATTCGTACAGCCGTTTTGTCAATGCCGAAACGCAAAAAAAGAGAAAAAATCCCGGTACGCTTCGGAATGACACCTGCCGGGATTTCCTTTTCTCTTCAGGATGCGCTCTGCGTCCATCAGGCTTCTGCGCTGCTCGAATGTATGGATTTCGCGCGCAGAATCCACATGAAATCGGCGTTTCCTTTACAGCGCGGACGCAATGAGTGCGTTGACCCGCTCGCGCACCGTGGTCACGTATGCCGGATCGCGCGGGTATTTCGCAAAGGTC
>USGH01000035.1 GCA_900554225.1 uncultured Eubacteriales bacterium
CCGTTCAAGAGTGCATATGATGTGATGAACAACTGGGGCGCAAACCATGGCGCGATCAGCTACGGTCACGTCGGCGCGGATCTCATCACGCTCTGCTCGATGCTCCGTATCCCGGTCGCCATGCACAACGTACCGGCAGACAAGATCTTCCGTCCGGCGGCATGGAACGCCTTCGGCATGGACAAGGAAGGCGCGGACTACAGAGCATGTGCCAACTATGGCCCGCTATACGGTCGCACGGTGAAGTAAAGCTGCATAGTGAAAGGAAGCTCCCATAAAACGCACGGGAGCTTCCTTTTATGATTATGGTGAATCTTACCAGAATGCCGTCTCGTCGGTGCGGATGATGGCGTCGGCAGACTTTTTAATCCGTTCACTGGGATAAGAAAGGGGAAAGAGGTACACAGCCGTGCTGGTGTCAACGCCGTCGGCACTGTGCAGGCTGCGGTTGAAGTACAGGGTGTTTTTCGCCATGTAATCGCGGTAATCCTCTAGCTGGAAGTGGTCCGAGGAATCGCCGGTGTAGCGGACATCCTCGTTCGGGATCAGTTCGCCGTCCGTCAGAAGGATGGTGCGCAGCCGCTGCAGGGAAACATATTCACCCTGCGCGTCGCGGAAATACAGGTGGTAGGTCGGATCGAGCAGGATACGCGCACCCGAGGGGAGGAAGCAGTCCACCACCACATGGCAGTCATCGAAGGGCTGTTCATAGGGCAGGCAGGTGACATGCGCGGCGCGGATACCGTTGTAGCGCAGCAGCGCAGCCAGCATCAGCGACAGTCCGCGGCAGTTGGTTTGATGATCCCGCTCCGCGCTCCAGTGCAGAATCTTCTCCAGTCCGCATCCACCGCATCCGCCCGAGCCGTTATGATGGAAGTGATCCCCCATGAAATCCAGACAGGCGAAGGCGAGCGCGTCTCCCGTTTTGCCCCGGATGTAGTCGGAATAGCCGAGCGCATCCAGCTCTGCGCGCAGGGAATCCGGCATGGGTGTGTCGAGGTCGTAGGTATAAGCCGGTTTTTGCTCACCGGAGCCGTAGGCGGCATAGGCGCGCAGCAGCTCCAGACGCGATTTATCCTCAGGCAGCGGGATAACGGTTTCCTCTTCCGTCAGCAGCTTTCGGGGCGTATCCGACAGCTTTTCAAAACGGACCGTCTTGTCGGGTTTGAAAAGCTGCGTATAGCTGCCGCAAAGGGATCCGTTGTCGGCGGGACGGAGCGTGCATACACCCCGGTTGAAGGCGTCGTTGATCTGCCAGACCAGCGCGCCGTCCTCGAACCAGACCGACAGCGGAGAAAATCCGATACGGCCATCCAGGCTGATCGTCACGCGCAATCTTCCGTCCGCGTCCGCAAGATTCATGTAGAAGTTGTAGAGCGTCGGAGAATGGTAGCAGCCGGTCAGGACCGCGACGCCGCGCGAAAAATCGTCCGGAACGGCTGTAGGCTCCTCACAGGGTGCGTGGTGACAGGCGTGCGGAAGGGGACGATCGGAAACCTTTTCAAAGGAGACGTCCGTTTCCTTCCTGCCGCGGACGCACGTTCCCTGCAGGGTCGCCGGATCGGTGAGACGCAGCTCGCCGCACAGGATTTCGGAGGTAAAGCAGAGCGCGTCATCCTCACGGTGCAGCACCGCGATCACGCCGTATTCGCCGCAGTCGCTGAGATCGAGTAGCGCGCTGGTATCGGAGAGAATGTGCAGGAGCGTTCCGGCGTCCCGCGAGGCCCATTGACCGGTCAGAGAGGGTGTGTGATTCATGCGATTTTTCCTTTCCCATGTATATTGATGTGGTTTCTGAAACCATTATAACATAATGAATAAAAGAATGCAAGCCACAAACCCGAGTTTTCGCGCAGCAGCAGCTGTTTGAAACAAAAAATCCCCAACGATGGTGCCGCGATGGGACCATTGATTGGGGAGCTTTTTGTGCGTATGGGGTTAGATCTTTTCCTTGACCTTGGAGCTCTTGCCGACTCTGTCTCTGAGGTAGTACAGCTTTGCTCTGCGAACCTTACCGTAGCGGATTACGTCCACGGATACGACGTGGGGAGAATGCAGCGGGAAGGTCTTTTCTACGCCGCAGCCATACGCCACACGGCGAACGGTGAAGGTTTCGGAGATACCACCGCCATGACGAGCGATTACAGTGCCTTCAAACATCTGTACTCTCTCGCGGGTACCTTCCTTGATGAGGTTGGCAACACGTACCGTGTCACCTACGTTGAAGGACGGAACGGTTTCCTTCAGCTGCTCTTTTGTAAAAGCGTCGAGTTTGTTCATTGGAAAATCGACTCCTTTCTAAAACTGGAACATTCGTGCGGAGCTTCGCAGAGGACTGTTCGATATGGTAGCGCGGGACAGAATCCGCCCTCGCACATACAAAAAACAGTATACCATATTCCGCGTGATTTTGCAATAGGTTTTTGCAAAAAAGTGCGAGATCCGGCAGTTTTTTTCGGAATGGCGTATTACTCACGATTCCTGTACCGCTTGCAGCCATTTTCTTCCGATCTGTGCGGTCTGGATCGGCGGGAAACCATAGCGTGTCAGGCGGATGGTCAGCGTATCCCGGTCGAATCCCGCCTCGGCGCAGCTGTGGTAGGTGTAGTTGTCACCGATTCTGTTGTAGGTGTAGACGGATTCCGCCATTTGTCCGAACCGTGCGTCCGCGTTGATGATGACGTTGTTCTCCACCACACTGTTTGCCGGATTGATCGGGAAATTCGGATCGTTCGGATGGGCAAAGGAGGTCGTGATCCGGGCAAGCGTCGGGTATTTTTTCACCCAGATCTCGCTCCGGTACGGCACCCTTTCAAGATTGCGCCATTCGTGGGCGTCCGGTGTTTCGACTGCCTGCCGGAACCAACCGCCGTTTATAAATCCGTCCCGGCACCGATCGTCGTATAAAATCGGCTGCATCGACTCTCCGATGATGATGTTGTCGCGCACCACGTTGTCTCTGCCGCCGCCGATCAGAAACGCGAACTTGCGCACGTCGATCAGGATGTTGCCGTATGCGGTCTGCCCGGAAAGCCCATCGTCCCAGTAAATGCCGTCCGGCGTGAAGCCATCGCCGCCGATATTGCGCAGCAGATTGTACCGGATGATCGTGCCGTGACCTGCCCAGTCATAACCGGAATAGATCGCGCCTGCGTCACTGGAATGATACACCACATCGTGGATGTCGTTGTATTCGATGATGTGATCGTTGCCGCCATAGCCGATCGCCATATGCGGGGAACGGGCGATTTCGTTGTGCGCACAGCGGTTTCCGACACCGGAGAGGGAAATGCCCGCCTGATAGGTCTGATATACCTCGGAGAAATCGTGGATGTAGTTGCCGAACGCCACATTTTCACCGGGAGTCAGGGTTGTGCGGTCGCCGCCGGTCAGTGTGATACCGCCGCGTCCGGTGTGCGAGATTTCGCAGAACCGCACCATGTTCCGATACCCGGTCAGTGTGACGGCATACCCGCCGACATTCCGAATGGTCAGATGGTCCAACGTAAGATCGTCCCCGGTGCCGGACAGCGCGTTTGTCCGGGTGCAGAGCATCGTCAGACCGGATATTGTCATATGCGCCGCGTCGGCAAAGGTGATAAGCGGCTTTTCGGTCAGCGACAGGGAGAACGTACTGTCGGCACTTTCGGGATAGACGTACAGGAGTCCGTTTGCGCGGTCCAGGTACCATTCGCCCGGCGCGTCCAGCTCCTCCAGAATATTGTAAAAATAGTACAGCGCACCACTCCGGCAGGCATAACGGCTCACATAGCGCGGAGAGATCGCCCGGTTATCGGTGTCCACCACGGCAAGGGGCGAGGACGAATCCGCCCAGTCCCAGTACAGGTAGCCGAAAATCCACGCCGTATCCGGATCCTTCCACGTTTTCATCCGTTCGTTTGTGTTCCGATCCACGATATACGTCCCGCCGCGATGATTTCTGCGTTTTTCCCAATCCTTCCAGTAATTCTGTGGGGGAAACTCCGCAGCGTCTCCGACATCCTTGACCTGCTCGATCTTCAGATATCCGTCGTTTGGATACCGCGCGAGGGTCATGCGCCGGCTTCCTTCAAAGACCTCGATGTTGTCCCCGGTCGGCACATCGTCGTATTTTCCTGCCGTGTGATAGGCACCGATCGGGTACAGATCGCGATAGAGCGCGGGCTCCACCCCGTATTTTTTCAGATCGATCATGCGTACCTTTGCCGCAGCCAGACGGGATAGGCGGGAGAGCACCGTCGCGTCCGGCACCTCCGTTTCCCGATACGGCACCTCAATCCCGCCTGTCAGAACCGCTCCGTCCGCGCCGTGATAGGTGGTGCCGCTGTCCCGATTGTCGAATGTAAGCCCCATGGTGAAATAGCTGCCCGGTGCGATCTCGACCGTAGCGGTGTCTCCTGCGTATACGGCGTTCCGTGCGGCTTCCTGCGCCTCCTCAATGGTGCCAAAGGGAGCGTCTATGCTGCCGTCGCCGTTTGTCCGCGCATTTTTGTCTACATAAATCCGTCTGTCTGCCATGGATTCTCTCCTTATCCGTTTTGTCGCCGTATTTTTACAGCTGTAACGTACCGTTTGCTTTTTCATAGTAGCACAGTCGCGCGGGAATGTCAATAGATATGCAAAAAACGCCAAAGGAAAATCCAAATGATGTCTTGCAATCTGGTGAAAAAGATGGTAGAATGATGATACAGCCGGATCCAACCGGTTGGGATGACGCTGGTGCGGATCGCTTTTGCGCCAAAGAGCTATATCAGCAAGCTTTTGCCGGGAAAACAGGCTCTGTCCGGCACGTCCACAGAGAAAGGATAGCTATGTTTGACATTTTATGCGATATATTCAAAAATCCGGGATCGGGCTTTTCGCCAATGCCGTTCTGGTTCTGGAATGACAAAATCGACGAGGCGGAGCTGGTTCGACAGATCGACGATTTCCACAAAAAGGGGATCGACGGTCTGGTGATCCATCCGCGCATGGGATTTGACGTGGACGGCGGGTATCTGGGCGAGGAGTATTTCCGGCTCATCGGCGTATGTCTCGAGGCGATGAAGAAGCGGCGGATGCTCCTTGTGCTGTATGACGAGGGGATGTATCCGTCCGGCTCCGCACACGGTATGGTGGCAGGGAGCAATCCGCTGTATGCCGCACGGTGTCTCTACGCCAGACCGACCGGCTCCTATACGCTTGCCGATGGGGAAGAAGCCGAGATGCGCATGGCACTCCATTTCACGGACGACGGGCTTCTTGACGATGTGATCACGGATACGGACTAGGTACCGGCGTCGTATCAATGGTATGATTTTATCTTAGGCTTCACCGGCGGCACGATCCGTGGTCTTTCGCCGGAAGAGGAGGATGGCGCACCCTGTGCTCCGCTTGCCGCAGACCTGTTGAATCCCGAAGCGACCGAGCGGTTTACAAACCTCACACATGACGCGTATTTCCGCCATTTCGGAGCGGATTTCGGCTCGACCATCATCGGCTTTTTTACGGATGAGCCCTCTCTTGCCGGACGGTGTGCAAAGATGCATGGGAAGATCTCGTGGACCTACGATTTCCATGAGGCATTCGGGGAGGCGGGCGGCGATCCTCTGATGCTCGCGTCGCTGCTGTTCCCGGCAAAGGACAAACGGGTTGCAAAGGATGCACAGTATGTGTATCAGACCGCCCTGCGCCGCAGACTTGCGAAATCCTATTACGGTACGCTGTCCGAGTGGTGCCTGAAGCATGGGGTAGCACTCATGGGCCATCCGGCGTCGAGCCATGACATTGGATTGTGCAGAACCTTTGACGTGCCCGGGCAGGATCTCGTGTGGCGCATGGTGGAGCCCGGTACGGAGCTGACCTCTCCCGACAGTGTGCTTGCAAAATGCTCCGCCGATACCGCACGGCACAAGGGCGTGTCCCGGAACAGCTGCGAATGCTTCGGCGTATGCGGCAGTGCGGACAATCCCTGGGACTTCACCTGCGCCGATATGCTCTGGTACATCCATTTCCTGATGGCGCGCGGTGTGAATCTCCTGTTCCCACACGCGTTCTATTATTCGCTGCGCACCCCGCTCCAGTCGAATGAACGGCCGCCGGATGTGGGACCCGGAAACATCTGGTGGAGCGAATACCGCACGATCGCCAATTACTGCAAACGGCTCTGCTGGCTCAACTGCACGAACACGAACAATCCCGATTTTGCGGTGCTGACGGCGGAGGACAACATCCCCGTATCCTCGGTGCGGTACCTATACGAGAACGGCTGGAGCTTCAACTACCTTACCATGGACGAGCTGAACGACATCGCGCACATACACGACGGCAAGCTCCGGATCGACCGATACACCTACGATACACTGCTTGTCGATTCGAGAATCCGTCTGGATGCGAAAACGGTCACAACGATCGGCAGATTTGTCACAGAGGGCGGCAAAATGGTCCGTGCGAGTGATTTCTCCGACTACGTAAAAAAGCACGGCAAAAAAACATCCTATTTTGATCATCAGACCGCCGCGCTCCGATTTGTCCACCTGACCAAAAGCGGCTACCCGTTCTTCCTTTTGATCAACGAGGGAGACGACGAGATTGACGGAAATCTGGTCACAAATATCGCCGGCGCCGCCCATCGCTTTGATGCGTTCACAGGAAAGACGACTCCGGTATGCGCCGCGATGCATCCGGACGGATTTGCGTATCCGGTCCACATCGGTCCGAGAGAAGCGGTGATTCTCGGCATGGATACGGATGCGCTGCCCAAACTCGGTGACACGCCGACCTTTGCGCCGATCGAGATCGTCGCGCTCGGGGAAAATCGGCACAGCTTTGCCTACACGCCTGCGGCGGATCGTCGCTGCACGCTCCGGTTTGCCGAAATACATGACCGCGCGGATGTGACCGTCAACGGAAAGCCTGCCGGGGTACTCCTCTGGAAGCCGTGGGAAATGGACATTACGGATCTTCTTACAGAGGGCGAAAATACCGTATCATGGCAGATCACCGGAAGCGTGGCGAATACCTACGGCAAGCCTGTGGCGGTCGGCGTGTCCGGCGTAACGGTAGAGATCGCGGACAAACAATAAACGCAAAGTACAACAATACAGAGGGAGAGATCCCACAGAAAAAGCAAAGGAGATGAAATAATGCTTACGATTCAGGGAAGAGGACTTTCCGTGCTTGCGGATACGGCGGGACTGCGGTACACGGTACGGCTCTGCTGCGGCGCGGAATGGACCATGACGGACAGACATTATATCGAAACAGGCAGACGGGGCAGACTCTATTTCGATGAAGCGCAGCTTCTCTCGGAAACGCTCATCGATACCGGCGTGTGCCATGGCGTGGAGGCACTGTACGATTTTGGCGAGGGCGTGACGGTCACGACCAGAGTGACGCTGCAAAAGACGCGGGACGATCTCTATTTCGCCAGTCTCGCGGAGGAAGCGGGCAAGCCGGATGTGCGTATCGTAGCGTTCCCGGCAGGCTTTGATTTTGACGTGCCGGAGGGACATGGCTACACGGTGCTGCCGCGGATGCAGGGTACGCTCGTCCCGGCAGGCCATCCGATCCGGCTCGCGTCCGGGATTGTCTTTGAGCGCGACGCGTACATTCCCGTGTATGGACAGGTGCACGACAACAGTGCCTACGCCGCGATCTTCAACACGCCCTATGATGCGCGCTATCGTCTGGACGGCGAGAGGGTCTGCCCGTATTTTGTGCCGTCCCTTGGGGAAATGCGCTATTGGCGGCGGATGCTCTATCGTTTCTTCGAGAACGGCGACTACAACACCATCGCGAAATCCTATCGTTCCTATGTGGATGAGCACGGGGAGCTTGTCCCGCTTACGGCAAAGATCGCAAAAAATCCTAAGGTAGCCCGACTCATCGGCGCGCCGATCATCCATGAGGGCATCGCGGTGCATATCTCGCCGGAATCCGATTACTACGACAAGAATGAGCCGAAAAACAACGATTACTACACCACCTTTGACGAAAGAGCGGCGCAGCTCCGTGCGCTCCATGACAGAGGACTGACCGAGGCGTATATCCATCTCGACGGCTGGGGCAATCACGGCTACGACAATCTCCATCCCGATCCGTTCCCGCCGCATGAAGCCTCCGGCGGTGCAGAGGGGATGAAGCGGCTGTCCGATACGGCAAGAGAGCTCGGATATATCTTCGGCATCCATGACCAGTACCGCGATTACTACTACGACGCGCCGTCGTTCGATATGGACAACGCGTGCGAAAACGAGGACGGCAGTCATCCGTTCTGCTCGGTCTGGTACGGCGGTCCGCACTCTCTCCTGTGCGCGACGCTGGCACCGGAATATGTACTGCGCAATTACAACACATTCGAGGAATTGGGCATCGTGATCGAGGGTTCGTACCTCGACGTGTTCTCCGTGGTCGCGCTGGACGAATGCTTCAACAAACGGCACCCGATGACGCGGGAACAGTGTGCGATTGCAAGACGGCAATGCTTTGACATTCTGACCAGCCGCGGGATCATCCCGTCCTCGGAAGAAACGCTTGGCTGTATGCTGTCCTCACAGGTGCTGTGCCACCATGCGCCGTTCTATACCACGAATCTCGGTTCGTCCACGGCGGATCCGGTCGGCATTCCGATCCCGTTTTTGAACCTTGTCTATCACGACTGCGTGGTCATTCCGTGGATCAACAGCAAGGATTCCTACGGCGGCTGGGGCATTCCGCAGAACGATTCCGCCTATATGCACGCGATTTTGAACGGCAATCCCGTCTACTGCCCGATCGACGCGGATGAAGCGCGCATCGCGGAGGTACAGGCGGCGTGTGCGCTGAACAAACGCGTAGCACTGTCCGAGATGGTCCGCCATGAGTTTGTATCGGAGAACGGAAGGATCCAGCGTACCACCTTCGCAAACGGTGTGCGGATCACGGTCGATTTTGACGCGAAAACGTACTCCGTCGAGGGATAAAGGCAAAGTCGGCATAGAAAAACCGCGTCGGTTTCTCCTGAGAGATTCCGGCGCGGCTTTTGCGATGGATTTTACTGGGCGGCTTTCAGCTTTTCGCCAAGCTCCTTGTATTTGGCAACGAGCGTGTCGAGAGCTGCGGTATACTTTGGTTCATTCGCGGCGTAGATCGAGGCGTATCCCTTGTTGGAGGAAGCGACATTGCGGAGAATGTGGATCATATTCTCACAGGAGGAGGAGTTCACAAAGCCGAAATTGAACGTCAGACCGTCACGGATGATGTCGAGCATACGGGCAGACGCTTCATCCTGACTGTACTTCGCCTTCATCGCGGATTCAAAGTACGCAGGTGTGACGTTTTCGTAGGAATCAAACGCGAGGGCTTCTGTCACGGCGCCGATCATCGCAGCGTCTCCGGCGGTCAGCGGCACACAGAACAGGGAATATGCGTCCTGGGAGATCGTCTGGTACTTTGCCTGGTTCTCGTCGTACTTCGGGAACGGGATGATGCCGTAGGAGAGATCGAGACTGCGCAGCGTCTTTTCGGCAAAATTGAACGATGCGGTGACAAGCAGCGCTCTGCCTTCGCGGAACGGGAGGTAGTGTGTCTGTTCGGTGTTGTTTTCTTCCGTGACGCAGAACGCGCCGTCATTTTTGGTGAAGAGATCCATCATTTTGTCGGCGATGTCCTGTGCCTTGGGGTCGCCCATGCGGATGGAGATGGAGCCGTCGGCGTTTTTGGCGGTCAGCGGCTGGTCAAAGGCGGCGAACAGGAGGTCGCACTGGTTGCCGATAGGCATAACAAGACCGTATTCGTCCTCCGCGTCCATCTTGCCGTCGCCGTTCACATCCACGGCAATACTCTGGACGAGGGAGTACATGTTGTCGTAGGTCCAGTCGCCGTTCTGTACCGTTTCGTAGAGATCCGGAACGTTGTACTTTGTTGCCATGTCCTTGTTGAAGAACATACAGAATGTGGAGGAGAGAAGGGTCATGGACAGATCGCCGCACGCGAAATAGAGCTGATCGTACAGGGTGAGCTCATCGCGCAGGTCGCTGTTCCACCACGGCTTCTCGAAATCGATGTACGGCACGTCGAGGAGGTTCATAAACACGCCGTCGGTGGCAAGCGCGGTGATGAAGTACGCGTATCCGGCAACGAGCTGATAGGTATCGTCTCCCGCCATGACCGCAGAACGGATCGCTTCCTGGAACGACGCCTCGTTCCCCCAGATGCCCGGCGCCGTAATCTGTCCGATTGCGACGTTGAGCCGGTCGTCCACGGTTCTGCTCCGGTTGTAGATCGCGTCGTTGACGATCTCGCCGTTCAGCTCATCGACGTACATTTCCGTCCCCCACTCGAGGTCCTCGCGGGCGTAGATCGTGTAGGTCGCGCCGCCAAAATCGAGATCTTCCGGTAGAGAGTCGGTGAGCCTTGTTTCCTCGGTTTCCGTTTCCGTGCTGTTTGCGGTCGTGTCGGAGTCGGTTGCCTTGTCGGTTTCTTTTTCATTCCCGTTGCCGCAGGAAACAGCGGAAGCCAAGATCATCGCGGCAAGAAGCAGGGCTAAAATGCGTTTTTTCATTGGATTAGCGCCTTCTTTCATAGAATAATAAAACTATTATAGCGTAAAGAACGGGAAAAGTCAAGGGAAAGGAGAGATTTGCCTTGCGAATGGGTGGAAAGTGTGGTACAATAACAGAAAAAACGAAAAAACTATTTTGTGAGGTGGGAAAATGGACAGATCGGAGCGCGTGGAATTGACGGTGCTGTGTCTGGTGCGCGACGGCGAGAAGATCCTTGTGGAGGACAGGCAGCGCGGCGGATCGTGGAGAGGATATGTGATGCCGGGCGGGCACGTGGAAGCAGGCGAATCCTTCACGGAGGCGGCGATCCGGGAATGCTATGAGGAGACCGGGATCACCATGATCGAGCCGAAACTGTGCGGGGTGAAGCAGTTCCCGCGTGGGGGAGACGGACTGCGGTATATCGTCTTATTCTTCGTCACGGATCGGTTCACAGGCGTTTGCCGCGATTCCGAGGAGGGAAAGGTCGCGTGGATGGATCGTGAGACCCTGCGTCACAGCGAATGCGTGCCGGATTTCTTTGAGATGCTCGATGTGATGGAAGGCGCGTGGAGTGAATTTCAATACGTGCAGGATACGCCGGACGGGGAATACCGTCTGCAAAAGAGATGAGGAAAGTATGCCGGGCAGCATCCTGAAGATCATTGCGGCAGTCACCATGCTCATCGACCATGCGGGGCTCATCCTCTTCCCGGAGCAGCACTGGATGCGCATCGTCGGGCGGATCGCGTTTCCGCTGTTTGCCTACTGCATCGCGGAGGGCTATCGGTATACACGGCACAGGCTCCGGTACTTTTTGCAGATCTTTCTTCTCGGCATCGGCTGCCAGATCGTCTATTATATCGCCGAGCGGGACTGGTATCTCGGGATCCTTCTGACCTTCTCCCTCTCGATTCTCCTTATGGAGCTGGCAAGACGCTGGAGGCTGGCGATGCAGACGGCGGATGAAAAAGCCGCGTGGCTCTGGGGAATCGCGCTTTTTGCCGCCATTCTTGCCGTGTGGGGCTTTACAACGGTCGTGACGGTGGATTACGGGTTTGTCGGAATCCTCCTGCCGTTTCTTGCGTATCTGCCGGAGAAGGTCGGACTGCGCAAGGGACTGTTCATCGCAGGGATTTTCGCATTGGCACTCGACCAGTATCTGCCGGGCGGATATACGGGACAGTTTTTCGGGCTGTTTGCCGTACCGTTCCTCTGTGCGTACAATGGCAGACCGGGCAGACACCGGATGAAGTGGTTTTTCTACATCTTCTACCCGGCGCATCTTGCGCTTCTGTATGGCATTGCCGCGCTGCGCACCCTGTTTTTCTGACAAACGTTCTGCAAAAACGAAAAAATACCCTGCCGGGGTCTATGGAAAGCCTGCGGCAGGGTATTTTCAGTTGTGCGCTATGTAAATAGACTTAGTGCTTCTTTGCAACAGCGTAGCCGGCAGCGGATACGATTGCGGCAACAGCAGCGATGATTGCAGCATCGAAGGTCTTCGGAGCCACAACGGTATCGGCAGCTTCCGCAGTGGTTTCGGCAGCTGCTTCTTCTGCAACGACCGTTTCCGCTTCGGTTTCCTCTACCGCTTCATCTGCGAATACGAAAGTGATGGCGTGACCATCCGGACCCCAGTCGGGAGCGGTGGCATCGGTGAAGGTGCCGAACGCGTTGGTAACGCCGCCGCCTTCTTCGGTGTGGTCAAGGTAGCAGAACAGACCGCCGATGGGCATACCGGGCTCAACGATTGCGTCCTGGTTCGCCTTCTGATAAGCGTCGTCGGACATGGTAGCGAGCGGGAGAGCTACTTCAAATTCCCAGCCGTCCTCGGTCTTCTGACCCTTGCCGGCGTTTTCGATCAGACCGTTGTTGGCGGATTCCTGACGCATCACGGAGATGGTGCCATCTGCCTGGAGACCCCAGGAGTAGAAGATGGCTCTGTCGTATTCAGAGGACTTGAAGATGTTGTCGATGTTGAGGGAAACCTGGAACGCGTCGCCGTTGTAGCCCTCAGCGTTGTCGGTGTAGCAGAACGTGGAATCGTGTACCTTACCGGCGAGATAGAAATTGTCCTTGTCCCAAGCGGCGTAGAGATCGACAGAGGCGGTGACCTCGCCGAGCCAGCCCTCAGCGGACATATTCTCAGCGTTCAGAACGATGTGACCGGATTCCGGATATTCGCCATCCTTGATGGTGCCGTCAATGGTCGGGGTAGCCTTCGGAACGGATACGTTTCCTACCGGCGTGTACGCAGCTGCTGCGGTTGCCAGAACGAGGCAGGCAAGTACAGAGGCTGCTGCGGTGCGCAGAAACTTCTTCATGATGATACCTCACGAATATAAGATTATACTACTGCCATAGTGACAATAATACTGGTGTTATTATAGTGGCTTAGCGTTGATTTGTCAATAGGCTTTGGGTGGATTTTACGTATTTTTCGCGGATACGTGCAAAAGCGTTCGTGTATCCGTCTGCGTGTAAAAAACATGAAAACAGGTAAAAATGTTTTGAAATACCTATTGACAAAAACAAATTTGTATGATATACTAAAGTCAGTCAGATACAATGTCCCGGCAAACAAACAGCGCGCACGTACAAAATCCGTTCTATATACAGGAATTGAGGTGAGATGTATATGGTAGCCGAACGGAGAGTCTATACTCCTCAGTCTATGCGCAAGCCCGAGAATGTCACCCTGACCCTGCCGTATCCATTGAAGCGTATTTATAGTGGCGCATAGACGAGAACAGGCAATTCCGAAACACGCACGACCGCTAAGAACGAAGGCGGGAAAGTGCAGGAATGCGGAAATGTCAATGTCTATGCGCCTTTTGGTCGTCCGTCTGCAAACATAGAGGTAATCAAAGGAGAAAGCTATGAAAAAAACGATCGCGATCCTCCTCGCTTGCATGACCCTCGTCCTTTGCGCTGTCAGTGCATATGCGGGGTATGAGATTTACGATGTTCAGCCACAAGCAAGATGCTGCTCTACAAATGGTGGCGTTACGCATATATATCTTGTTGAACATCAGTTGCTGGGAGGTGCATGTATTGCAAAGTGCCGCCTTCATTGTGATGGATGTTGTAAGGTCCTTGTGGATACATGGGAAGAAACTAACAACTGGTGTCCCAACTCCCATAAATATCCATGTCCGCAGAATCAGTAAAGACCGCTGGCATATGAGTGGTATTCCCTGCAGAAATGCGGGGAATACTATTTCATACATACAGAAATGGGAGAATATATGAGAAGACAATTGGCTTTTATCGTCATGCTGATGCAATTTCTTGCCGCTTTTTTATATGGCTGTAGTTCTGGAAATGATATAGATTTAACCCTGACAATCGGAGCGTTGGTACTGAAAAAGGAGTATGAAGGAACAGGATACTGGGAGTTTGACGATTATGCTTTCCCGGCTGGACACTGGGTTTTATATGATGGCAGTGCTGTTTTGGAGGGAGAAGATGTATATGAACGAGAGCCGCTTGTTGTTGGTGAGACACGTTTCATGGCTCCGCTTGGATATGTCGGGCAGAATCTGAACCTACAGGTTGACTTTGACGGATACATACAGGTACAGACGGCTGATCCGGAGGATAAAACAATACATTTGGCATACAGTACGACCAGATTGAACAACCCTACGTATGGATCGTGGGTGGAATCCAATTCCTTTCAGGTGAATGCACCGATTGCAGTCAATGTATGTCCACTTGGCAAAGCATCGACAGCTAAAGGTTTTGTCATGCGAGATACACTGGTGAATAAAGCATACGATATTATCATCCGCGCGTATCGCCAGAACGGTTCTTTTGTTGCTGCGGCAAAAGTCCACATAGTATCGATCCCGGATGAAGCGTACCCGGAGGAATGGCTGGACGTAGCGGATTATATCGGAATCTATCAAGCCAACGAGGAGCGCACCCGGTTCTGCTCGATCACCCTGACAGAGCTGACGTACAGTGATTTCTACGAGATTGTGGACGCGCGGGAGAAGGAAGCGGCGTAAGATACGGCATACACGCGAAAGGAGAGTCCTCCGTCACCGGATCGCTCTCCTTTTT
>USGH01000036.1 GCA_900554225.1 uncultured Eubacteriales bacterium
TGCTCCTTTGTGATCGCACCAATGCGAAATCCGAACCGTTTCAATCCTCTCGCGTAGCTGCCGCCGAGCAGTCCAAGCCCAACAATGAGAATATTCATGCTTACATCAACGATCATATAGCGTAACCTCCGCTCCCAATTTTTGTATATCCTCAAAAAAGCGCGGGTAACTCTTGCGCACCGCCTCGATCCCGTCCATCTCACCGCCCGTCCGGGACAGCAGTACCGCGCATGCCATCACGATCCGGTGGTCGTTGTGACCGGACAAAGGTGTGCCATGATAACACAACGTCTGTTTCGGCACCGTAATGCAGTCCGCACCAATGGTGAGTCAGACACCCAGTTTGCATAGCTCCTCACACATTGCCGTACCACGATCGCTTTCCTTGATCCGCAGTCGGTCGGTCCCTGTGAAGGTCGCTCCGTTTTGCAGTGCCGCCAACGCAATAAGGATGGGACCAAGATCCGGACAATCCGAAATGTCCAGGGTCGGCGTTCCGGCGGACAGCGCGCGGAAATACGATCCGTACACCCGGTCTCCCTGCAAGCTGTCTTCACGCAGATTTCTGATCTCCACATGGGAGCCGAGACAGTTGAAGCCGTCGAGAAACGCCGCGTTGGAGTAGTCGCCCTCGATCTTTCCGGAATACGCGTGCAGACGAGTGCTGCCAATCCGGATCGTGTATTCGTCCGCAAAGGAAACCGCTGCACCGAAATCGTGCAATGCCGCGATGGTCAGGTGTACATACGACCGACTGGCAAACGGCGGCACGATCACGATCTCGGCATCCTCCCCCAACCAGACAAGTGCGAAAATCAGTCCCGTGAGAAACTGACTGCTGCTGTCTCCGCGGACTGTATATCTCCCGCTGGTCAATCTGCCGCATACGGTGAGGGAATCCGTATCCTTTGCAAGCCGGAATCCTCTCTCCCGACACAATGCTTCGTATACGGCAAGCGGACGCTCCATCAGTCGTGTGCTGCCGCGGAATGTGACCGGTTTCCCCATGCACAAGGCAAGCGGAATGAGAAACCGCAGCGTGCTTCCGCTTTCCCGGCAATACAGCACCGGATCGTCCGTATGCAGAAACCGTTCCCGATCCGCATGGACACGCACCGCATCCCCCTGTACGTCGATTGCGGCACCCAATGCACGCAGACAATCGATGCTTGCCGCTATATCCTCGCTGCAGTCCACACCGGAGAGTTCACACGCCTCTCCCGTCAGTGCCGCGCCGATCAGATACCGATGCGCCATGCTCTTGGACGGCGGTGCGTCGAGCTTTCCCGCCAGGCGGCATGGTTTCCATACTGCTCTCATGCGTCCATCCCTCTCGTGCGGAGATAGTCTATCGCCTCCGTGTATCCGTCCGTGCCGTGGCCGGTGATCGTCTTTTCACACGCAAGCCGCACATAGCTGATCTGCCGAAATTCCTCGCGCTCCTCCACCTTCGAGATATGGACCTCCACCGCCGGAATGGATACCGCCTTGAGTGCGTCCAAAATCGCGATACTGGTGTGGGTATACGCGCCCGGATTGATCACAATGCCGTCGATCCTGCCGTATGCCCACTGGATCTTGTCTACCAGATCGCCCTCGTGGTTCGACTGGTACACCGTCACCTCCACGCCGCACGCCGCACAGTGAGCCTTGATTTTTTCGACCAGCTGTGCATAGGTTTCCACGCCGTAATGCACTGGTTCACGAATGCCGAGCATATTGAGATTCGGACCGTTGATTACCAGAATGTTCATATCGTGCGTTCCTTCCGCTCTGCCGCAATGTATGCCGCCTCCGCTGCCGGTGAATCCATGGCGGGAACGATACAGTCGGCGGTTTTTTTGTATTTTTCCAGTCTTTCCGTATACAGTGCCGTGAGCTTTTCTCTGGTGTCCGACAGCGGTCGGTCATCGGTAGGGATCAGACGGGACAGAGGCGCATCCAGATAGCAGATCCTGCCGTTCTGTCGGAGCATACGGACATTCTCCTGCCGCAAGATCGCTCCGCCGCCTGTCGCAATGACCTGTCCGCCCTCCCGCGATATGTCCCGGATCACCGCCGATTCGAGATCGCGAAATGCTTCCTCACCGTTTTCCCGGATATACTCCCGAATGGTACAGCCGCACCGCTTCTCTATCTCCGCGTCGGTATCCACAAAGGCAACGCTCTCGGATGCAAGCAGTCTGCCAACGGTGCTTTTCCCGCTTCCCGGCATTCCGGTCAGTACGATATTCTCCTTTGCGTCATAGATCTCCCGGAACACCTTGTCTCCGACCAATCTTGGAATCTCTGTATCCAAAAACCGCTCGACCGCCGCTACCGCCTGCATCACAAGCATATAGAGACCGCCCTGTGCCGGGATTTCCCGTTCCTGCGCGTCTTCTATCAGCTGTGTGCGCAGAGGATTGTAGACGGCATCCACTACGGCGCAGAGCTGTGGAAAAGCGGCAAGCTCGATCGGCTTTGCATCGCACTGCGGGTACATACCGACCGGGGTCGTATTGAGGATCACATCGGCATCCGTGTGATGGGCGACAGCATCCGCGTAGGTGATCGTGCTGCCGTCGTCTGCGGGGTGTCGACTCACCACAAGAATTTCCGCCGCGCCCAGATCCGCTGCCACGACACGCGCGGTTTTGGAGGTGCCGCCTGTGCCGAGAATCAGTACCTTTTTTCCGGCGAAAGCGACGCCGATTCTTTCGATGAGCGCGCGCATACCGTAGTAATCGGTGTTGTAGCCATAGAGCTTGCCATCCCGGTTGACGATGGTGTTGACCGCGCCGATCTTCGCAGCCCCCGCATCGATGGAATCGAGATACGGGATGACGGTCTCTTTATAGGGAATGGTTACGTTGATGGCGGCAAAGTCCCGCTTAATCAGGAAGTCTCCGACTGCGTCCTCCGCAAGCTCGATCAGCTCGTAGTCATAATCCGCAAGGCGCGCGTGGATCTCCTTGGAAAAGCTGTGGGTCAGTTTTTTTCCGATACAGCCGTATTTTTGCTTGTTCATTGCGCGTTTTCCTCCGCTCGCCTGAGAAAATCTGTCCCGTACCGCAGGGCAAGTGCGTCGCATAGAACGATTGCGGTCACAGCGTCCTGCACCACGCGTGCTCTGTGTACAATGGCGGGATCATGCCTGCCTCCTGGCGACAGCACCGTCTCCGTTTTTGTGCGGAAATCCACGGTCTCCTGTGCCTGGAAGATCGTCGGCGTCGGTTTGATCGCGGTGCGGAACACGATGGGCATACCGTTTGTGATGCCGCCGCCGATCCCACCATTGTGGTTCGTAGTTGTGACGATCTTCCCTTCCGTCACACGCAGCGGATCGTTCGCCGCACTGCCCCGCATATCGGCAATGGCAAAGCCCGCGCCAAATTCCACCCCTTTGACGGCAGGAATCGAGAACAACCCATGGGACAGCATCCCTTCTACGGTGTCAAACCACGGTTCTCCCACACCGGCAGGCATACCAACGACGACGGTTTCCAGAACTCCGCCCACACTGTCGCCTTGCGAGGCAGCTCCTTCGATTGCCCTTTGCATACTCTCGCCGGCCTTTGCATCGAGTACGGCAAAGGTTTTTCCCCCCAACGCTTCTATATCGGCAGACAGATCTTCAAACGCTCTGTCGTCGATCCCGGCACAGCGGCACACGTGCGTACCGATGCGGATTCCCTTCTCCTCCAGAGCGGATTTACAGATCGCTCCCACGGCAACCAGTGCGGCTGTAATCCGTCCGCTGAAGTGACCGCCGCCGCGTGTATCCTGCCAGCCGTGGAATTTGCAGTCTGCCGGATAATCCGCGTGCGATGGGCGTGCTACCGTCTGCATTTCCGCATAATCACCGCTCTGCACATTTTCATTCGGGATGAGGATCGTGATCGGCGTGCCCGTCGTTCTGCCGTTTACAACACCGCTTACGATCACGAATGCGTCTTTTTCACGGCGTGTGGTGGAAATTCTTCCGCTTGGACGGCGCAGCGTGAGCATATGTGCAATATACTCTTCCTTTATATATATACCAGGTGCCATGCCGTCCAACACCGCACCGATATACGAACCGTGGCTCTCTCCGAACAGCGTCACCGCCACACTATTCCCGATCGTGTTCTTCATGCGTCCAGTTCCTCCAGGCATTTTTTTGCCGCCACGATCACTTCGGCACACGGCATGGCAGCAAACCGGAACGAACCGATCTCGTCCACCATCGTCACGCACACCGTATCGCCGTCTGCCTTTTTGTCGTGAAATGCCGCCGCCGCGATTTTATCCCAGTCATACGGAATCGTCCGATACAGTGCGCATTTTTGGAGCACCGCAATCACACGCGGACGGATCGTGGCTCCACACAGCGGCAGCATTCCAAGCGCAACGGCTTCCCCGTGATACAGGCTGCTGCTCGCTTCGATCCCATGACCGATCGTGTGTCCGAAATTGAGTACCCGCCGCAATCCCGCCTCACGCACATCCTGTTCCACAACGTTCTTTTTGATCAGCAGCGAACGGACGATGATGGTGTCGAGATTCTCCGCGATGTCCTCCGTTTCGATCAATCGGAACAGATCCGCGTCCGAGGTGAGTGCCATTTTGACCGCCTCCGCCAAGCCATTGGAAAGCTGTCTTGGAGGGAGAGTACGCAGCAGCTCCGGATCGATCAGTACCTTTTTCGGCTGATAGAACGCACCGACGATATTTTTCACCCCACCGAAATCGATTGCTGTTTTCCCGCCGATGGAGGAATCGATCTGCGAAAGGAGCGTCGTCGGAATGTTGTAGAAGTCGATCCCGCGCATATATGCCGACGCAGCAAAGCCGGACAGATCTCCTACGACGCCGCCGTGGTCAAGCATCGTCTGGAGCAGCTTTCCAAACGTATCGAGACTTTTGGAGCCCTCTCCCGCCTCTATCGTGTAGATCACCGGCGCACGACATTGCCTTGCCACCGTTTCGGCATAGATCGGCGGCACCATGGTATCCGTCACGACAAGCACCCGCCTGTCTAAACGCAATTCCGTTCCCGCACGCGAGAGAATCCCCCGCTCCACCAGAATATCGTAGCTGTTCTCGCCCAAATCCATAGGTATTTTCATCATTTCTGCCCTCATATTTCCGTGTGCGGTGCGAATGTACCCGCCAGCTTCAGTTTGTCACAGACCGCTCCCAATTCCTGCATCATCCGTTTGCCGTCGTCCGTATCCGTAGAGCCGTCCAGCTCAACGTAGAAATAGTACTGCCACGAGTGATCCTTCAGAGGCCGACTGCGCAATGCCGTCATGTTGTAGCCATACTTACCGATGATCCCGATCGCGTTCGCAAGCGTCCCCGCTTCGTTTTTCACGGAAAACATCAATACGGAATTGGTATATGCCGGAGTATTGGCGCGCACCTTGGACAATACCGCGAAGCGTGTGGTGTTCTCCGCGCTTTTGTGGATGTTCGTATCGAGTACCTGCAAGCCGTACAGCTCCGCGGTCTCCACACTGGCGATGGCGCCGAGCGTTTTGTCCCCCGATGCGGCAACGGTTTTCGCGGCGATGGCGGTATTGCTTGCTTCCTCCGTCGTAAATCCATGCAGCGCGATATAGTCGTGGCATTGGCTCAATGCCTGCGGATGGCTTGTCACACGACGGATGTCCGCGACGGTGGATCCCGGGACCCCGAGGAGATTCTGGCAGATTTTCAATTCGTAGATACCGTTTACGTAAAGCGTGCCCGTGAAGAGGAGATCGATGGTCTGTCCCACCTCCCCGGCATAGCTGTTCTCGATGGGCAGTACGGCAAAATCGCTCTCCCCACGGACCACCGCGTCATACGCCGAAGCGAAATCCCGGTACGGGATCCGATTTGCCTCCGGAAAGATCCGTCCCGCCGCGATATGGGCGAACGCGCCCTCCACGCCGCTGTACGCCACCTTCAGGCCGCTCTGCATCCGATACTGGTACGCGCGGGAAACCGCCATGACATCCCTGAGAAAGTCGATGTAGTATCCGCGCAGCACCTCATCCTCGATGGCAGAGGCGTTTTTCTCGATCACGGCAGCCTCTCGTTTCGCATCCAGAATCGGCAGTCCGTACTCCTTTTTATATGCGTAGACCAGCTCGGCAGCCCGCATCCGTTCCACAAACAGCTCCGCCATCTGCGCGTCCACTTTGTTGATGATCTTCCTTGCTTCGTCCCTCTCGGATCACAGCTTGTCGGCGATGTCGAGGATCAGCTTTTCCGTTTTTTCCCAACCGAGGCACGGATCGGTGATGGATTTTCCGAACACATGCTCATCGATTGCCTGTGCGCCGTCCTCCAGATAGCTCTCGATCATCAGCCCCTTGACCAGCCGTTTGATATCCGGATTCTGAGAGCGGCTGTATACAATGTCCTTGGCGATTCGGATCTGTTCGAGGTACTTTTTCCCGGAATTGTTGTGGTTGGTGTCCACGATCACGGACGGATTTTTGAGATGGAACTTCTCGTAGAGATTCTGCACGTGGAGCAGATCCTCGTAGTGGTAGTTGGACACATTGTTTCCGGCATAGTCGACATATCCCCGCAAAATCGCGTGCGCGTAGGGATTGCCTTCGCTTGTGACCTCCCAGCCGCGGTATAGGAACGTATGACTGGACTGCGCCGCTACGATGGAATTCATCATCACGCTGAGATCACCGCCGGTGGGGTTCTTCATACCGACAGGCGCGTCCACTCCGCTTGCCGTCAATCTGTGCTGCTGGTTCTCCACGGAACGCGCGCCGACTGCGACATAGGACAGCAGATCGGAGAGGTACCGGTAGTTTTCCGGATAAAGCATTTCATCCGCACAGGTGAAGTCGTAATCCCGCAGAGCCGCCAGATGGAGCTCCCGGATCGCAACAATGCCCTTGTACATATCGGGCTTTCCCTCCGGATCGGGCTGATGCAGCATTCCCTTATAGCCCTGACCCGTGGTGCGCGGTTTATTCGTGTAAATGCGCGGGATGATGAGGATCTTTTCGGAAACCTGCTCATACAGACGGCGGAGCTTTTCGATATAGGCAAGGACGGGATCCCGGTGATCTGCCGAGCAGGGACCGATGACAAGGATGAATTTGTCCGATCTGCCGTCGAAAACCGCACGGATCGCCTCATCCCGCTCAGCCTTGACCTTTTCCATCCGCTCCGTCAGCGGAAATTCCCGTTTTACATCCTGCGGGATCGGCAATTTTCTGTGGAAGTGCATATTCATCATTTTATATATACCTCATTTCATTGTTTACATAGGGAAAATAAAAAGCCCGCATTTACCCATGTGCGAAAATGCACGACAAATGCGGACTGTCCGATTCTATGCGGTGCGCTCTGAGAGACGAATCATCTCTCGGAACCACCGACACGCGGGCAGTCCGTCTGAAAAAAGTAATAATAAAATCGATTCTGCAGCATGATGGTATCCCTTCTACGGCGCAATTGTCGTCGGTAATTTCTGTGATCTGGTAAATGCTCTCGCTTCGGAAAAACAAAAGCCGCATACCTTCTCTGTTCCCGTTTACGCGGTTGCAGTGGTTGCGGACTGTCCGAAATCATATATCCATGGTAGGTTTATACCCGTTTGGAAAGCGGACAGTCCGAGGTAAACGTAAAGGTATAAAAATACAGATACATCGTCTTGCCGCTCCTTCTTTTAAACTGTGCTATCATTGTACACCTGTACGCCGGATTTGTCAATATCCACTTTTCACAAAACGCAGCGGCACATTGCAGGCTTTCCCCGGCAAATACGGTCGGAAAACGCTGATTTCCGGTTGTTTTGCGTCCATGGAAGCGTATCCTTTCACGAAACAGCGATAGAATCCTTACGCCTGACCATTGACAAAGCCAAGCGCACATGGTATAATGAGGCATCATTTTCAGAGAAAGGACTGCCTGACCCATTTTTACACGGGCAACAATCTATCATGCAAAAAATCACCTTCGGCACACCGGAAGCTCTTGTACCGTCCCGTTTTTGCAAGGATTTCCGGTATACAGAAACGCCTGTATCCTATCCCCTCTCCCGATTCACGACACGGCAGACAGCGCGCGGCTTTCTGATCGAATTTCCCATAGAGGACGATGCACAGATCTATGGCTTCGGTCTCCAGCTCAAGCAGTTCAACCACCGCGGCAGAAGGCTCCGTCTGGCTGTGACTGCCGATCCGGCAAGTGCCAATGGAGACAGTCATGCGCCGGTTCCGTTCTTTGTCACAAACAAAGGCTACGGGATGTATTTTGACACCGCGCGGTACATTGAAGTCTACTGCGGTTATGCGAAAAACAGTGGAAGCACGCAAGCAGCGGCAGCAGAAAGCGATGTAAAGCTCTCGACGGACGATCTGTACGCAGTTCGACAGGTCGGTCAGGCCGTCATGAGCGTGCTGATTCCCGCGGCACAGGGCATCGATATATACCTCATGGAGGGTGAAACCATCACGGACATCGTATCGCAGTACAATATGCTCGCCGGAGGTGGTCCGGATGTTCCTGCGTGGGGGCTGGGTGTGTTGTATCGGTGCTGCGGCAAATATACACAGGCACAGGTGCTTGCCATGGCGGACTATTTCCGGGACAGAGAGATCCCCTGCGACATTCTCGGTCTGGAGCCGGGTTGGCAGACGCACACCTATTCCTGTTCCTATGTCTGGAGCGATCGATTCCCCGCACCGGAAGAGATGATCGCCGCATTGCGGAACCGGGGATTCCATATCAATCTCTGGGAACACGCCTTCACCCATCCGACCTCCCCCATTCACGATGCACTTGCTCCGTTCAGCGGGGAATATGAGGTCTGGGGTGGTGTGGTACCGGATTTTGCCACCAGAGAAGCAAGAGAGATTTTCGCCGATTACCACAGAAAAACGCTGGTTGAAAAGGGGATCGACGGTTTCAAGCTCGACGAATGCGATTCCAGCGACAATACGGGCGGCTGGAGCTTCCCGCTGACCTCGCGTTTCCCCTCCGGATTGGATGGCGAGCAGTATCATTCCCTGTTCGGCACGTTATACTGCCAGACGATCCTCAGAGCCCTTGGCGAACATACGACGTTCTCCGAGGTGCGGAATGTGGGCGCACTGGCTGCTCCGTATCCGTTTGTTCTGTACAGCGATCTCTACGATCACTGGGATTTCGTTCGCGGGATCGCACAGTCTGCGTTTTCCGGCATACTCTGGACACCGGAGCTGCGTCATGCGAACGCAAAGGACGAATTGCTGCGCCGTCTACAGGCAACGGTATTCAGTGTGCAGTGTCTGATCAACGCATGGTACTGCGAACAGGTACCGTGGGCGGATCTGGACTGCGAGGATGAGGTGCGGGAATTATTAAAATTGCGCGAATCTCTGGTACCGATGCTGAAGGCTGCCTTTGACACCTACCGCGATACCGGACGTCCGCCGATCCGTGCGCTGGTAATGGACTACACAGCGGATCCTGAAACCTACGACATCGACGACGAATATCTCTTCTGTGAGGATCTTCTGGTCGCTCCGATCTGCTATGGGCGCGGAGATGAGCGGGATGTGTATCTCCCGACCGCGGACACCTGGGCGGACTACTTCACGGGCGAGATCGTCGGCAACGGAAAGATCCATGTGAACACAAAGGGAATCCCGGTATACCGCAGAGTATAAACGAAAAACAAAACCTGCCACGCAGACGCATTTTCAGCCGCGCTGTCTGGCAGGTTTTGTGTTATATAGCTCATAAATCTTCCCTGTCATTCCGCCGCCAGCCGCATGCATCCCACTCCCCGACAAAAGTCGCCGCTATCCGCTTGATTTCTCCATCGTCCGGGTGTATAATAATAAAAGCATCATTCGACAAAGGAACAGAAGCATGAAAATCATCGATACCATTGGCAAGACACTGTCGCTTTCCTTCGAGGTATTTCCGCCCAAAACGGAATCCTCCTATGCAAGTGTCGAGGCCGCCACAGAGGAGATTGCGAAATTGCACCCCGCGTTTATGAGCGTTACGTATGGCGCAGGCGGCGGAACCAGCAAATACACACTGGACATCGCGCAAAACATCAAGAAGCTCTACGGCGTACCGACCTTAGCCCATCTCACCTGCGTATCCTCCACCAAAGAGAGCGTGCGGCAGTAGATCACGGAGATCAAAGCCTCCGGCATCCAGAATGTGATGGCACTGCGCGGCGATATTCCCGAGAATATGCAAAACAGCGACCGCACCCATTGGGACTATCGGTATGCCATTGATCTTGTCCGGGAACTGCGGGACACGGATGGCGATTTCTGCATCGGCGGTGCCTGTTATCCCGAGATCCATCCGGAAAGCGCGAATCAGGCGGAGGATATACGGCACCTCCGGGAAAAGGTGGATGCAGGCTGCGATTTCCTGACCACGCAGATGTTCTTCGACAACCATCTGCTCTAAAATTTCCTCTACAAAATTCGTGAAGCGGGGATCACGGTGCCTGTGATTCCGGGAATCATGCCGATCACGAATGCCAATCAGGTACAGCGTGCCATAAAGCTCTCCGGTTCCTTTATGCCGCAGCGATTCAAGAGCCTTGTGGACCGGTTCGGCGATGATCCCGCAGCGATGAAGCAGGCAGGTATTGCCTACGCAACCGATCAGATCATCGATCTGTACGCAAACGGGATCACGAATGTACACGTGTACTCCATGAACAAGCCAGACGTCGCGGCAAAAATCCAGGGAAATCTGTCTGATATTCTCGGGAAATAATGCACGAGCCCCGGCATAGAAAACCACACGATCACAAAGCACCATAGTATAGAGGAGAGAGCAGATGCACTTTCGGGATTTTCTGAAATCGAATATTGTCTGTCTGGATGGCGGTATGGGTACCTTATTGCAGGCAAAAGGACTATGCCCCGGCGAATATCCGGAGTATTGGAACCTGACCCACGCGGATACCGTCACAGCGATCCACCAATCCTACTACGACGCAGGAAGCAATGTGGTATCCACCAATACCTTCGGCGCAAACAGCCTGAAATTCTCCGACACGGAATTGGAATCCATCATCGGTGCCGCAGTAGCCAATGTGAAACGAGCGCGCGCGGCATCCCACAACGGGGAGGAAAAATTCATCGCGCTGGATATCGGGCCGACAGGCAAGCTTCTAAAACCGCTTGGCGAGCTGGATTTCACGGACGCTGTGGAAATATTCGCAAAAACGGTGCGGCTCGGCGTGCGATACGGGGTCGATCTGATCCTCATTGAGACGATGAACGACAGCTATGAGACGAAAGCAGCGGTTCTTGCGGCAAAAGAGAACAGCGATCTGCCCATTCTGGTTTCCAACGCGTATGGAGAGGACGGCAAGCTGATGACCGGAGCCACACCGGAAGCCATGGTCGCAATGCTGGAGGGTCTGGGCGTAGACGCGCTCGGTACGAATTGCTCCTTTGGCCCCGATAAGCTCCGTCCGGTCATTACAAGGCTGCTCACCAACGCGTCCATTCCGGTACTGCTGAAGCCAAATGCCGGACTGCCTGCGGTGATCGACGGGAAAACGGTCTACAACATTCCCGCAGACGAATTTGCAGGTGCGGTGACGGATATGGTACGTGCCGGCGTTCGGTTGATCGGCGGCTGCTGCGGAACAACGCCGGCCTATATCGCAGCAGTCAAAAAAGCGGTTTCCACCATCGATCCGGTACCTGTCCGGGATAAGCGCCATACTGTGGTTTCCTCCTACACACACGCCGTATCGTTTGAAAACGGTCCGGTGCTGATCGGTGAGCGGATCAACCCAACCGGGAAAAAGCGATTCCGGCAGGCGTTGATCGAGAGCGACATGGACTATATTCTGCGCGAAGGTGTCCGGCAGCAGGAAAAAGGCGCGCATATTCTGGACGTCAACGTCGGCATACCCGATATAGACGAGGCCGCACTTCTGCCTGATGCCGTCTGCGCACTGCAAACCGTGACGGATCTGCCGCTCCAGCTCGACACCTCCAATCCCGCCGCCATGGAAGCTGCTCTGCGTCTCTACAACGGCAAAGCGATGATCAATTCCGTGAACGGCAAACAGGAGAGTATGGACGCCATCTTCCCGCTTGCCAAAAAGTACGGCGGTGTGATCGTTGCCCTGACGCTTGACGAGAACGGAATCCCCGATACGGCGGACGGAAGAGTAAAAATCGCCGAAAAGATCCTCGCTGTCGCCGCCTCCTATGGCATTGCCAAAACGGACATCGTATTCGATCCGCTTGCCATGACCGTCAGTGCCGACAGACAGGCTGCCATCACCACGCTGACGGCACTGCGGCGGATCCGCGAAGAGCTGGGGTGCCACACCTCCCTTGGCGTATCCAACGTATCCTTCGGACTGCCGAATCGGGACGTTGTCAACAGCGTTTTCTTCACAATGGCCCTGGAGGAGGGACTGTCCGCTGCGATCATGAACCCGTATTCCGCGGAAATGCGCAAAGTGTATTATACCTGCCGTATGCTCCGCGGAATGGATGAAAACTGCGCGGACTATATCACAACCGCCGCCTCCTTTACAGCGGCAGCTGAGAGCGACACACAGGTCAGACAGACGGAGGAATCCACCTCACCCCTCCAATACGCGATCACCAAAGGACTGCGGGACAAATCCGCCGCACTGACCGCCGATCTGCTCCGGGATACAGCACCGCTGACCATTGTGAACGGGGAGATCATTCCTGCGCTCGATGCGGTGGGAAAAGGCTTTGAAGAAAAGAAAATCTACCTTCCTCAGCTTTTGATGAGTGCGGAAGCGGCAAAAAGTGCCTTTGCGGTGATCAAATCCGCCCTACAGAGCGAGCACAGCGCGACCGTCAAGCCGCCATTCGTCATTGCCACTGTGAAAGGCGATATCCATGACATCGGTAAAAATATCGTCCGGCTCCTTCTCGAAAACTATGGCTATCCCGTCGTCGATCTCGGTCGGGATGTCGCGCCGGAGGTCGTTGTGGACGCGGTTTTGCAGCATCACGCTCCGCTTGTCGGACTCAGCGCACTGATGACCACAACGGTCCCCGCCATGGAGGAAACGATCCGGCAGCTGCGCGAAAAGGCACCCTTCTGCAAGATCGTTGTGGGCGGTGCTGTCCTCACAAAGGAATATGCCGACCGGATCGGAGCCGATCAATATGCAAAAGACGCTATGGAAACGGTGCGCTACGCAGAGGAAGTCACCGGAAAAATGTGATTTTCACTATCGCTGCAAGCAGGACAATATGTAAAAAATGCGGGATATTCCGTCATGGGAGTATCCCGTTTTTTGTCGAAGAAAAAAGCAAAAAATCAATACCACAAAATTTCCAGCAGCTATTGCGTTTGCTGTCGTTCTATGGTATGCTACTGGTACACACACCAATGACAGCGATACAACACACATTTTCCCACTGGCTTGGGAAGCAACACACCACGGAGGAAAACACATGAAAAAACTATGGATGGTATTCTTACTGGCACTGTGCCTTACACTGCTGCCCGGTGCGATTTTTGCCGCAGACCGCGAGGGGACAGGGAAAACGGAATTGACCGCCGCCGATATATACCTTTCTGACGGCAGTTACTACCTGAAGGAAGATCTGACCATCACGCATTCCCTCTATATAACCGGCACGGTCACGCTCGATTTGCAGGGGCATATCCTACAATATGTGAACGAGGCGGAGAATGGTGCGGTGGTCGTTATCGAAAGCGATGGCGCACTGACGCTGACGGACAGCCAACCCGATATTCCTCACAAATTTCGCGTGAACGAAGTCGATCTGTGGACACCGGATGAGGAGAATGGAACCGAAATCCTTTATGGCGGTGTCATTGCGGGCGGTACCGGTGTTTCCGAGAAAGGCTATGCCCGCGGAGGATGTGTATATAAGGCACCACCGCACAGAGTTGCAAAATAGGAAAAAAAGTGGTATACTATAGGTATGGACAAACAACTGAACCTGTCGTTTATACATGACGAATTAAAAGAAGTAAAAACGCATAAGCGGGAATTTCTCGAAAACCATCATGCCATGGGGGCAGCTGTACGAGCTGGTCAAGCCGTGCTATTATGAAGGAGCGCGCGGCAACAAACCCTACGATCTTGAGCTGATGCTGCGAATCCACCTGATCCAGAACCTGTACGACCTCTCCGACGAAGGAACCAGAAACGAAATTATTGAC
>USGH01000037.1 GCA_900554225.1 uncultured Eubacteriales bacterium
CCTTGCCGGAGCGGGGATCGCGCTTGCAGATATTCATAATATGCTGAATGACTTCCTCATTGGAGGTGGCAACGGTCGCGCTCATCCAGTTGGTGGCATCGATGTCGGTGCAGAACTTGTCGGGATTGCCGTATTCGCCGTTTGTCGCCTGTGCCGCGATCGCCTTCCACATATCCCAGGATTCGCCATAGCCGTTTTGCAGATGGCTGAGATCCGGTGCGTGTGTCTGATCGCCGTAGCAGGAGGTATCGGTGCAGCAGCCGTTGGTAATGAACACGAGATCGTCCTCAATGAGATCGATGGTCTGTGTCTCGCCATCCTTGACGTAGACGATCTGCCGTGCGATTTTCTTGTCGCCGACCGTTTCGATCACGACGTTCTTCACATCCATACCGTATTCGATCCGGACGCCATGGGCTTCCAGATACTTTACAAGCGGCAGGATCATGCTTTCGTACTGGTTGTATTTTGTGAACCGGAGCGCGCTGAAATCCGGCAGACCGTCGATGTGGTGGACGTAGCGGCAGAGGTATCGCTTCATCTCCAGTGCGCTTGACCAACGCTGGAACGCGAACATCGTCTGCCAGTAGAGCCAGAAATTCGTGCTCCAGAACGATTCCGGCAATACATCCGAGATCTTCTTATCCTCCAGCTCCGTATCCGGTGTGATGAACAGCTTGGAAAGAGCCATAGCCGATTCCTTATCCAGCTCGAATTTTTTATCGGTATGGGCATCCTCCCCACAGTTTACCGTTGCACGGCAGAGAGAATAGTTCGGGTCGTGCTTGTTCAGCCAGTAGTATTCATCCAAAACGGAGATGCCGGGCGTTTCGATGGACGGTACATCGCGGAAGGTGTCCCACATCACCTCAAAATGGTTGTCCATTTCTCTGCCGCCGCGCATGAAGAATCCCTTGGTAACATCCTTTCTGCCATCGCAGCTGCCGCCTGCCAGCTCCAGCTTTTCCAGCAGATGAATGTGTTCGCCCTTCATCTGCCCGTCGCGTACCAGATAGAACGCTGCGGTCAGACCGGCGAGTCCTGTGCCGATGATGTATGCCGATTTCTTGTCCACATCCTTCGGCTTCTCCGGGTGTGCAAATGCTTCATAGGTTCCTGCGCCGTAATACATAGTAATCCTCCCGACCATTTCGGTCTCATGTCCGCCTGAAATCAGAATCTCTCTGCTCCAGCGGACGCTTTGTTTTTTTCTTTGTGCCTATAGTATACCCGAATTGCGGCAGTTTTACAATAAACAGAAAAGGCTCCGTGATAAAGGTCTTATCACAGAGCCATAAGGTGTAAAAAAACTTATCAAAACGGCAAAATTGATGGGCTATACACGGAAGCGTTCCAACGCCGGACGGATGGAGTCACGGATGAGTGTAGCGAGCCTTCCGACGATTGTCTCCGGATCCTCACGCATATCGTCCCGGATCCAGTCGAGCATCAGCCCGATAAAGATGTAGCCGTACACCTGTGCGATAAACGCTTTGTCCTCGTCGCGCACCGTGAGTCCGGCGCATTCTTCTTCGATCACGCCCATGATGAGACTGTCCACAGGCGGTTTCAGATACTTCTCCACCTGTCCCTGGTCTACGCAGCGGTACACATTGAGGATAAACGGCTTATTCTCCCGAGCCGCTTCAAAAATCTGTAAAAATCCCTCCTGCCACGTGTCGTAGGTCTTTTTTTCATCGAGAGCCTTGCGTGCATCCTCCAGACACGACCATTCTACAAGGTCATAAATATCCTTGAAATGGTAGTAGAAGGTCATGCGATTGATCCCGCAGTCCTCTGCAATATCGTTGATGGTGATTTTGGTCAGCGGTTTTTTCAGAAGCAAGTTTTTGAGCGACTGTTCGAGCGCACGTTTGGTGATCTGGGACATGGGAGACCTCCTTATGTTTTGGATGCTATACGTGCATTGTAGCATAGGACGGGAAAATTTGCAAGGGCTGGAATGTGAACAGGAAAAGAACCTTTCCGCCAAAATATAGAAAGATTCTGCGATCAGGTGGATCGTTGCAGCGCATCCATGGGAAAAATGCGTACAAAAAGGACTCCCCGGTATACGGAAAGTCCTTTTGCAAACGTAGATTTATCTGTCAGCCAGTTCGAGAACGCGCCGTTCCGCTTCCGCGCACCACAGACCGCCTGCGTTCTTGCAGATCCGGTCGAGATCGGAGAACAGCTCACCAAGCTCTGTGCCCTTATGCTCCTCGGCAGCCTTGCCAAAATCCTCAATGGCGGTCAGCGGCAGGGAAATGTGCGTGTAGATGAGCTTCTTGCCGCCCTTGATCTCCGTCAGATGCTTCGTCGTTTCCGCAACGGCATCCAGACCGCCGATGTGGGTGATCATGCCGGCGGGATTGATCTTCTTTTCGCTCATCAGCTGGATGGATTCGCGCATATCGTCCGTGTTGCCGCCGGAGGTGCCGACGATGTGGGTCGCGCCGTAGTGAACGTTGTAGAAGTTGAACATCGCGGAGAACTGCGGATTGGTCGGACCGGCAAAGAAGTTCAGACAGCCGTCCCGTGCAAGCAGTGCGTCGCCCATTTCCACAACCGGCTTTACAGGTGCATATACGAATACGTCGTCAAAGCCTTCGCCATCGGTCAGCGCACGGATCGCCTCAACCGGATCGCCGACTGCGTTTGTGTTCATGTATACGAGCTTGACGCCGTTTGCCGCCGCGTCTGCCACGGTGGTGAGCTGTGCCGCTCTTGCCAGACGCGCTTCATCGATGTCGGTTATGACGAGAAGCTTCGGCGGATTGCCGCCATGGATCGCATAGTCCGCACAGCCCAGACCCATCGGACCGGCACCTGCGAGAATCGCCATGTTTCCTCTCGGCTTGCAGCCCATCGTGTGCTCATACACACTGGGCTTGCCGTGGTAATTCGCATGAAATCCGCCTACGATGCAGCTCATCGGCTCGGTCAGGCTGCCATAGAAGAATGCGTCGCCGTCATAGGGCAGGAGACAGCCGCAGAGCATGACCTCTTCCGGGATCACGACATAGGTCGCGTCGCCGCCGATGTGCGGGTAAGAGTATCCGGGAGAGAACAGGGAACCCTTGTAATTGAGTGCAGGCTGGATGACAAATTTGTCGCCGGGCTTGAACTGATCCTGCCACTTCGCGCCGACCTCTACGATATAGCCGCAGAACTCGTGACCGATGATGACCGGATTGTCCGCCACGTCGTTCGGCACTCTTTTGTGATCCGCGCCTTGGGATGTTGCCTTGTAGGAGGACATGCAGATGCTGTCGGAGACCACATACGCGAGGATTTCTCCCTCTTCGATCGGCGGAAGCTCAAATTCCTCCATCCGCAGATCCATTTTGCCGTACAATCTGACTGCTTTGGTTTTCATGTTTTTCTAACCTCTTTATATGAAATGTAGGGTTTTCGTATTGCGATGTCACCGGGGCAGCTCTACGAAGCCGATCTTGCGGTACACCTTGGACATGGTGCGTCTTGCCATGTACGCCGCTGCCTCCGCACCTTCCTTCATGATCGATTCGAGATATGCCTTGTCCGCGGAAAGACGCGCAAATTCGTTTTGTACGCCGGAGAGCGCGTCTGCACACGCTTCACCGACCGCCAGCTTGAAATCGCCATAGCCTACGCCGGAGAATTCGCGTTCGATTTCGTCCATGGATTTGCCGGTGAACGCGCCGTAGATGGACATCAGGTTCATGATGCCGTCCTTGCCCTCGCCACGGCAGATCTCAGAGCCGGAGTCCGTGACCGCGCGCTTGAATTTGCGGATGATCACATCGCGGGGATCGAGAATGCGCACTACGGCGTTTTCGTTTTCATCGGATTTGGACATTTTTTTTGTCGGATCGGCAAGGGACATGATCTTTGCCGTCGTCGTCGGAATGTATCCGTCCGGAACCACGAAGGTCTCGCCGTACACCTGATTGAAACGTTCCGCAATGTTGCGCGCCAGCTCCAGATGCTGCTTCTGGTCCACGCCGACCGGAACAAGCTCCGTCTGGTAAAGGAGAATGTCGGCAGCCATCAGAGCGGGATAGGTGAACAGTCCGGCGTTGATGTTGTCGGCGTTTTTCGCACTCTTATCCTTGAACTGCGTCATGCGGGAGAGCTCGCCGAACATCGTGTAGCAGTCGAGGATCCAGCCAAGCTCGGCATGTGCGGGTACATGGCTCTGGACAAAAAGAATGTTTTTCTCTGGATCGAGTCCGCACGCCAAATACAGCGCAAGCGTGTCGTAGGTCCGCTTCCGCAGCTCTGCCGGATTCTGACGCACCGTGATCGCGTGTTCGTTGACGACGCAGTAGAGACAGCAGTATTCATCGGAGAATGCGCTGAAATTCTTGATTGCGCCGAGATAGTTGCCGATGGTCAGGCTGCCGGACGGCTGTACGCCCGAAAACACGACCTTTTTATCCTTGAACATAAATAACACACCTCAATCTATTCTTTTGTGAAAATCGATTCTATCTCTCTGCCCGTGCCTGTGGATTGCCTCTCCCGGATCGCGCGCAGCCGTTTCATTACATTGTTTTCTCCTCTGCCGAAATAATCGTGTAAGAGCAGATATTCCGCGTACAGAGTGTTGTACACCCTTGTTTTTGCGGAATCATGGCGGTACACCACATCGGTCAAGCGACCCATGGCGGCAGACGCCTCGTTGACGGTGGCGTATCCCCTCTCTCCCGCGGCAGTCGCGCCGAATATCGCAGCACCGAGTGCACTGGAGCCACCCGCGATCCGGATGTCCATCCCCAGAACGTCGGCGTACAGCTGCATCACAAACGGACTCTTCTCCGCAATACCGCCGGTTGCGATAAACTCCTCCACCGGAACACCATTCTCACGGAAATTCTCAACGATCTTCCGTGTTCCAAAAGCGGTCGCCTCCACCAGCGCACGATAGACCTCCTCCGCGCGGGTCGTCAGGGTCATCCCGATGAGCAGCCCGGACAGATCCGCGTCCACCAGCACCGAACGATTGCCGTTCCACCAGTCGAGCGCGAGCAGTCCCGATTCTCCCGGATACAGCCGCTCCGCCTTTTCGGAGAGCAGGGCAATGACGGACAGATTCCGTGCCGCCGCTTCCTTTTTATACGATTCCGGCGTGAAGTGCTCTGCGACCCATGCGAAATGATCGCCGACGCAGCATTGTCCCGCCTCAAATCCGTATAGTCCCGGCATCATTCCGTTCCGCACAAAACCGCTCGCACCGGGTACCGGATGACCAAACGATTCCATGAGCATATGACACGTGGAGGTTCCCATGATGGCAAGGAGCTGTCCCGATTGATGGACACCGGCGGCAGGTACGGCGGCATGACCGTCAATCACCGCGACGGATACTGCACAGTCTGTGGTCAATCCGGTTTTTGCTGCCCACTCCAGCGTGAGATACCCGGCACGGCTGCCGATTGGCTGCACGGGAATATGCGCACCCCATTTTTCTGCGGCGACATTCTGGAGACCCGGCTCCAGCGCGGATAAGAATGCGGGGGAGGGATACCCATCGTCGGTGTACAGCCCCTTGTAGCCCGTCATGCAGGAGTTGCGCGTCTGGTTGCCGGTGAGCTGCCATACGATCCAGTCGCCCGCTTCCACGAAATAATCCGCTGCGTCGTATACCGCGGGAGCCTCCGTATACAGTTCCATCGTTTTGGGAAGGAGCCATTCGCTGGAGATCTTCCCGCCGTAGACATCCAGCCATTTTTCGCCCCGTTCCCTTGCCAGCGCGTTGATCCGATTGGCGTATGGCTGTGCGGCGTGATGCTTCCATAGCTTGACATACGCGTGCGGCTCGGCGGCAAAGGCGGCATTGCGGCAAAGCGGGACTCCGTTTTTATAAACCGGCAGTGGAGAACAGGCGGTGAAATCGATGCCCAATCCGACAATCGCGGCAGGATCCACTCCGGTATCCGCAAGAAGACGCGGGATCGTGCGGCAGAGAACCTCTATGTAATCGTCCGGATGCTGTAGGGCATAATCGCCGGGTAGCTTTTGGGATACACCGGGACATGGCGCAAACGTATCGTCCATCACGCCGTGCGGATATTCATACACGGCACAGGCGATCTCCGCACCGTCCGACAATCGGCAAAGCAGCGCGCGACCGGAAAGGGTACCGAAGTCCAGACCAATGGCATAGCGTTCCGAGAGCATGATGTTCCTCCCTCTCTCTCCGGCAAAACGCTGCGCTGCGGCTATTCCTGCATAAAACAATATGCCTGTCGATTTCGTGCAGGAGCCCCGTGGATGCAGCGTATGGATAGACAAAACGATTTCTGGATACAAAAACCATATGATACATTATACCGTAAGTAGCTCGGGAAGTCAAGCTTTTTCGACGGAAAATGGATACCTTGTTGTGCTATGGCAGATTCTTTACCCAAATTTGGCTATTTTCCTTGACTTTCTCCCGCCAATATGCTATAATACAACTGTTTTGAGTTTGGAGAGATGTCCGAGCGGTTTAAGGATCTGGTCTTGAAAACCAGCGAACATGCAAGTGTTCCGTGGGTTCGAACCCCACTCTCTCCGTCCATAAGAGTCCACGAATGCTGTTCTACAGCGGGTGGGCTCTTTTTTTGCGCGGAAAAGCTTATGTATGGCTTTGGCATAAAAACAACCGGAGGGCGGCATCTGTCCGATGATGGTGTCCGGATAACAGGGTACAATACAATCCGCGCGCGGGTGTATTCCCTGCTTTTGTCAGATTTGCGCGTGTCTCTTGTGAAAATTACAAAAAAAGAATTGACAAACCATAGTCCCTATGATACAATAGGAACAAATCGTGCCATGCCATTTTCTATCCATACTGTGGTGCGCGGAGAATCCGGGATCGTACCGTCACATCCGTTTGCCGCGGATTCAGCCAGAAAGGAAACAACGATATGTCTATTTGTCAAACCATCTCTGAAAAGGTGCAGGCAGGTCGTGCAAAGGAAGTCGTCGCGCTTGTCACCGAAGCACTTGCCGATGGGATCGCGCCGGAGACCATTCTCAACGAGGGACTTGTCACCGGTATGAACATCATCGGTGAAAAATTCAAGAACAACGAGGTATTCGTCCCGGAAATCCTTGTTGCCGCACGGGCGATGAACAGGGGGATGCAGACCTTGAAGCCTGCTCTGACCAGAGAAGGGATCGAGCCGATCGGAAAAGCCGTGATCTGTACCGTCAAGGGCGATATGCACGACATCGGCAAGAATCTCGTGAAGATCATGATCGAGGGGCAGGGAATCGAATGTATCGATCTTGGTGTAGACGTGGATCCCGCCCGCGTTGTGGAGACGGTTCGCGATAACGACGTACAGATTGTCTGCCTCTCAGCGCTTCTCACGACCACCATGTACGGACAGAAGGACGTAATCGACGCACTGCGGGAAGCCGGCCTGCGCGACAAGGTGAAGGTCATGGTCGGCGGCGCGCCGGTCACGCAGGCATTCGCGGATGAGATCGGCGCGGATTGCTACACCCTCGATGCTGCCTCCGCTGCACAGGCCGCCAGAGCATTCTTCAACTGACGCATCCCACAGGAGGAAATCCATATGTCTACCAATCGCTGGATCGATCGGCTGCCGGCGCTTCACAAGCCCATGCCGATTCTGTCCTTTCCCTCCGCCTCCCACATGGGGGTGAGCGTATACAATCTGACGCACGATGCCGCCGTACAGACCGAGGGGATCGTCCGGGTCGCCATGGAAACCGATGCCGCAGCCGCTGTCACCATGATGGATCTTTCCGTAGAGGCGGAGGCGTTTGGCTGCACCCTGCATACTGCGGAAAATGAGGTTCCCACCGTTGTCGGTGCGCTTGTTACCGATGAGGACGAAGCGGAAGCACTGTCCATCCCAACCGTGGGCGATGCACGCACGGGACTGTATATCGAAGCCGCCCAAAACGCCAAAGCACGTATTACAGATCGTCCGGTGCTTGCCGGGGTGATCGGTCCGTTCTCCCTTGCGGGTCGTCTGATGGATGTCACCGAAGCGTTGGCAAACTGCATCTGCGATCCCGATTTCGTTCATGCCGTGCTGCGCAAAACCACACCGTTTCTCATCGCGTATGCCCGTGCCTATAGGGAGGCTGGACTCGACGGGATGATCATAGCAGAACCGCTGTCCGGACTGCTTTCTCCCGCGCTGGAGGAGGAGTTTGCCGCTCCCTTTGTTCGTGAGGTCATTGCAGCCGTGCAGGACGACAGCTTTGCCGTGATCTACCACAACTGCGGCCCGAATACGCCGAAGATGATCCCGTCCCTCTCGTCCAACGGGGCTGCCGCATACCATTTTGGAGATGCCGTACAGCTTACCGACCTGCTTGCCGGTATGCCTGCGGATCGTCCCGTGATGGGCAACATTTCTCCGTCCGCTCAATTCCTTGGCGGTACGCCCGACAGCATGACAATCGCTGTCCGAGAATTGCTTGGGAAATGCGCCGGGTATAAAAATTTCGTACTGTCCTCCGGCTGCGACATTCCGCCTGCTTCCTCATGGGACAACATTCGCGCCTTCTTTGCTGCCAGTGCAGATTTTTATGACAATCACTGAGAATGCTCTGTGGCGAGGTATATTATGATGGAAATGACTGCTTCCGAACGGTTTTGCGCGTATTTGTCCGGTGCGCCTGTGGATCGTGCGCCTGTTATCGAATGGGCACCGTGGGGGAATCTGTCGGTAGATCGCTGCATCGCCGAGGGTCTGCCGCGTGAGAATGCCCGATATGAGGCACTGCAGGCGTATTTCGGACTGGACAGGATCCTCCAGACCAGTGTTACCGCCAAAACCGCTGAAACACCACAGCCGTCCGCCTTTGGACTGGGGATCATGGGAGGATGAGGAGGACTACGTGAACACCATCCTTCCGACCTTGTTCCCGGATCCCGCGCGTATTCTGCCCGATGCGCACCTTGACGATCTACACAGAACCCACGACCGCGGCGATACGCTCCACTTTTTCACCGTGGAAGGCTTTTTCTGGTACCCGCGCACGTTGTTCGGAATTGAAAATCACCTCTACAGCTTCTACGACTATCCGGAACTCTATAAGCAGATGTGCAGCGAATATGCAGATTGGCTTATCTCTCTCTTCCGCACCGTATTCCCACGTTTTCATTTTGACTTCATGAGCTTTGCCGAGGATATGAGCTATAACGGCGGGCCGATGATCTCGAAAGCGCAGTTTGACGAATTTCTCGCTCCCTTCTACCGCAAGGTGATCCCGGTCATCCACGAATACGGCATACCGGTGTTTATCGATTCCGACGGCGACATCACCATGGCGGTAGACTGGTACGCTTCGGTCGGTGCGGACGGGATGTTCCCGCTGGAAAGACAGGCAGGCGTGGATGTTTCTCTGTATCTCGACAAACAGCCGGAAATGGCGTTCCTCGGTCATTTCGACAAAATGTGTATGAAATTTGGTGCCGACGCAATGTGCGCTGAATTTGAACGGATCCTGCCGAGTATGCGGCGCGGCAAGGTCATTCCCTCCGTAGATCACCAGACACCGCCGGATGTACCGCTTGACTATTACCGCGATTATGTCCGTCTGCTCAGGGAATATGCCGCAAAAGCTACCCACACGGACGGCAATATCACACCCTGTCCCGTATTTCACAGGGAACATCCATAAGGCACACCCGGAAAGGAGCGAAAGAAACGTATGACAAACCGCGAACGCGCGATGAATATACTCCATTATAAGCCCGTTGATCGTCTGCCTGCTGTCCATTTCGGATATTGGGGAGAGCTGCTCGTGGAATGGGCGGAGCAGGGCAAGATCCCCGCAGAGCTCGCAGAGGGAAATTATGACGGCAGTCCGAAGGACATAGAATTGGATCGACGGATTGGCTGGGATTTCAACTGGTACCATACCTACGGCTCCAACAACGGACTGTACCCCGGCTTTGAGACGAAGGTTCTGGAGGTGCTGCCGGACGGAACGCGCCGTGTCCAGAACAGCGACGGCCTCATTGAACGCTATCACCCGGGCGTGGTCTCCATTCCGCAGGAGGACGATTATCTCCTGAAGGACAGAGAAGCGTTTGAGACTTTGTATCGGCACCGGATGCAGTATACGCCGGAGAGGGTCGATACGGCATTCTACAGCCACTTCAACGACAATGTATACGACAAGACCGATGTACCTCTGGGACTCCATCTGGGCAGCGTGCTCGGCAACATCCGCAATATCACTTCCGTGGTCGGCATGAGCTACCCTACGACGACGATGAAGATCTGTTCGCCGACATTGTGGATTCCTATGCCGATATGCAGTACCAATGTGCGGAAGCGATCCTTGCCACCGGTGCGAAGTTCGATTTTGCCCACTATTGGGAGGACATCTGCTTCAACAGCGGTCCGCTTCTGTCGCCGGAGATCTTTGACGAGCTGTGCGCCAAGCATTACAAAAAACGGAACGATCTCTGCCATCGGTACGGGATCGACGTGATCTCCCTGGACTGCGACGGTGTGACCGAAAAGCTCCTGCCGACATGGTTTGAAAACGGCGTCAACACCATGTTCCCGATCGAAATCGGCACATGGGGGGATCAGTTTGCCCCGGCGCGGAGAAAATTCGACCCCGGGATGCTTGGTGTAGGCGGAATGGACAAAACGGCACTGCGTAAGGATAAGGCAGCGGTCGATAGGGAGCTGGAGCGGATCCGCGAACTGGTTTCTCTCGGCGGCTTCCTTCCCTGTCCGGATCATCGTCTCATGCCCGGTACAAAATTCGAGCTGGTCCAGTATTATGCAGAAGAAATCAAAAAGATCCGCATTTGAAAAACGGTGGACCGATGCGGCACACAACGGACTGCGCAGGCATTTGCCCCATGATGCCGGTTTTTTTACAGAATACGGCAATCTGCGACCACGGATACGAGAGGAAGCGTCATGAACGAGAATACAACGATTGTGCAAATTCCATCTGCCGCAGCCGGTATGCCGCTATCCACCTATCTGGCGGAAGCGGGGATCGTACTGCCTGCGCCATGCGGTGGTCACGGCACCTGCGGAAAATGCCGGGTGCAGGTGCGCGCCGGGTGGTTTTATTCCCGCGGTACGGCAGCGGATTCCGGGGAGAAGCTCCCATTGGAACCGGATGCCGATGGATATGTCCTTGCGTGTCAGGCGATTTGTTCCCCGGCAGGAGCCGAGATTGCCGTTCTGTGCTTCTCCGGCGATGGTCTGACTGCGATCCGTATGGAGCAAGCGGTCATGGAAACGGAGAGCGCACGCCAATCGGACGGGATCGCGCTCGATATTGGCACGACGACCCTTGCAGCCGCTTGGATCCATGGTGCAGCCGGGCAGATTCGTGCGACCGCCTCCTGTCTCAATCCCCAGCAGGCATATGGCGCGGACGTCATCAGCCGGATCGAAGCGGCAAACGCCGGGAAACTGTCCGCCATGCAGTCGTGTGTGATCGATGCCGTCCGTGATTTGATCGAGAAGCTGTCCATCGCTCCGGAAACGGTGCGGGAGCTGCACCTGATCGTAAGTGGGAACACGACCATGCTTCACCTTTTCTTCGGCGTATATCCTGAAGGGATGGGTACGGAAGCCCGCACATTTCCGGGCGATGCGCTTTGTCTCCCTGTCCGCTCCGTTACGCTTCTGCCTTCCGTATCCGCGTTTGTCGGAGGCGATGTTGCCACAGGGATGTTCTTCTGTCGCTTCGGTCACTCGGATGCTCCGGCACTCCTTCTCGATATCGGCACAAACGGCGAGATGGTTCTCGACACGGGAAGGGCAGATGGGAATCGTCTCCTTGCCGCCTCCACTGCCGCCGGTCCTGCCTTGGAGGGTGCGAATCTTTCCTGCGGAATGGGTGGCGTATCCGGCGCGGTCTCCCGTGTCGGTCTGGAGGGCGGCAGACTATTCTACGAGACGATCGGCGACGCGCCTGCACGGGGGATCTGCGGCTGTGGGCTTGTGGATCTCTGTGCGTATTTGCGGAATGTGGAGATGGTTGATGAAACCGGGTGCCTGGACGAAGATCCCTACACGCTCTCCGGGATACACAAAACCGCTGGCGGATACGGTGCTACAGGGCCCACTTCCGTATCGCTGACGCAGAAGGATGTGCGCGAGCTCCAGCTTGCCAAAAGTGCGATCCGCGCCGGGATGGAAGCCTTACTGGATGCTGCCGGGATGAATGTCGAAGCGTTTGTACAGGCAGGCGGCAGGGTGTATATCGCAGGCGGACTCGGGTATTATCTCTCGCCTGTCTCTGCCGCGCGTATCGGATTGCTGCCGCAGAGGATGGTGGAAATGCCGGGTTGTGTGGCCGCTGTGGGAAACAGTGCGCTTGCCGGAGCCGCTGCCGTATGTTCTGATCCGGCGGCACTCGAGCATATCTCCCGTCTTGCCCGATCTTGTGAGACCATCGAGCTGAATCGATCCGTGTGCTTCAACGAGGGGTTCATCGAGCATATGCTCTTTCCGGAATTTGCGGACGAATAAAAGGAGAGAATGCCATGTCCATCGAGACTGTACTGTATGCGCTGCAAAATGACAGCAGTATTCTCCTGCCGTATCCGATTCACGAATCCGCCTTTCTCATTCCGTCAACCATTCCGTTTTCCGCGGAGGTGCGTAAGGCATGTGAGGTGAATCTGTGCGGGATGTATGGCAAAAGCTGGACCTGTCCGCCCGGCGTAGGTCTCTGGGAGGAGTTGCGTGAACATTACCACAGCTATGCACACGCGTTTGTGTTCACCACCGTCCATCCGCTGGAGGATTCCTACGACATAGAAGGCATGACGGAAGGACGAAAGCAGCATACCGACGCGGAACGTGCCATCGAAAAACTGCTTTTTGCGGAAGCGGAGCCGTTTGCCATCTGTGGCGCAGAGGGATGCTCCTTATGCGAAAAATGCACGTATCCGAACGCACCGTGTCGTCATCCGGAGCTTGCGCACCACTCCATGGAGGCAACCGGGATCCATGTCGTCACGCTTGCGGCGGACTGCGGCATCCACTACCACAACGGCGTGAATACCGTGACCTATTTTTCCATCATTTTCTGGTGATAGGGCAAGCCCATCTGCATGGCAAAAGCAGCCGTTCCCATTTTCGGGTTCGACATGTCCCCCAAAATTCCGGATGTCCAGAATGGGGGGACATATCAGTTCGGCTGCTTTTGTTTTCAGAAGCTGTAGTTTATGCTTTTATTTGTTGGGGTCAGTGCTTTTTTGCGAAGATGTAACCGGCTGCGGAAAGAACAGCGGCAATGGCGGCGATCCAAGAGGCGTCTACGGTCTTGGGGGATATAACGATAGCTTCCGCGGCAGGCGTATCCACAACCTCCGGCGTTGTTTCGGTGACGATACCCAATTCTTCCAGGGTCGGACCCTGCACAAGCTCAACGTCCGGCAGAGCAAGGGTCTTTTCCCAGTATGCGTCGCTGTCCGCGGTCACGCTCCAGAATACATAGCCATCGCGTGCGCCATCGTTATCCACATCGTCGTTGAAGGAGACGGTATAGCCGATTTTTGCCCCGAGAGACGGTGCTTTTGTGCCAAGATACGGAACATACAATTCAACGATGTAGCCGTCTTCCGAGGTGGTTACAGCACTTTTCGCAACGGAATATACCTTTTCATTGCCGGTATAGTAGCATTCTGTACCGTCAGAGGCTTTGCAGAAATGCCAGTCGCCCGGATCGGATGAGAAAGAATCGGTTTTGGTATTTGCTTCAGAAAACCAGAAATCCACGGAATTGCGTGCCTCCGGATCAGTTTCTGTAAGGCTTATGTCCTCTACAACGGCAAGAAGGTAGTAGCCGGTTTCATCCCATAGAATTGCTGTGTAGCCGCCGGTAATATCGTACTCATACTCTTCCGGGACTGAGATCGTTTGATGGGCGGTGTGATTCCAGATTTCATCGATCTGTCCATCGATCACAGGTGCCACGGTTGCGTAGGCGGCTGTTGAGGTTTCACCGGTAGAGTTCGCAGAAATCGCGGCAGTCAGAGAAACTGCCATGGACAGTGCGAAAAGAATGGAAAGC
>USGH01000038.1 GCA_900554225.1 uncultured Eubacteriales bacterium
ATGTTCCCATACAAACAGAAAAATTAGGAAAACGCGGATATACAGGAAAACGCGGATTCTCAGGATTCTTTTGGAAAATTCGACGTGTATCGTCCCGTCGCGCCTTGCGTTTCCGCCGGATCCGTGTTATAATAGGGGCAGAGGCTCCCACACCGGAAAAACGCGGGGGAGCGGACACGGCAGACCGGGCGGTGCGGACACAACGGAGCGCGGGACGGTCGGTTTTTATCACAAAGGGGAGAGTTAGAATGAAAATTGCCATCATCACAGGCGCATCGGCGGGACTCGGGAAGGAATTTCTCCGGCAGGCACCCGCGGTGTTCCCGGAAATCGACGAATACTGGCTGATCGCGCGTCGGAAAGAGAAGCTGCTGGAAGCGGCGACGCTCGTAAAAAAGCAGTGCCGGATCTTCCCGCTCGATCTGACGGAGGACGCGAGCTATCGTCGTCTGGAGGAGGAGCTGGCATCGGTCCGTCCGGAGGTCGCGCTGCTTGTGAACAATTCGGGCTGCGGCTATCTCGGCAACGTCGGCGAGGGCGAGCTTTCCCATCAGACGGCGATGGTGGAGCTGAACATCAAGGGGCTGACGGCGGTGACGCATATCGTGCTGCCGTACATGGGAAAGGGCGACCGCATCATCAACGTATCGTCCATCGCGTCGTTCTGCCCGAATCCGCGCATGACGGTCTACAGTGCGGGCAAGGCATACGTATCGGCGTTCACCTACGGCATCGGCTATGAGCTGCAATCGCGCGGGATCACGGCAACGGCAGTCTGCCCGGGACCGATGGACACCGATTTCATCTATCTCGGCGAGATCAAGGGCAACTCGAAAACCTTCGATACACTGCCCTATTGTGATCCGGCGGAGGTGGTACGCGGCGCATACAAGGCGGCAAAGGCGGGCAAAGCGAACTATACCCCCAAGGTCTTCTACCGCTTCTATCGCATCTTAGCCAAGCTGCTGCCTGTCCGTCTGGTGATGAAAATGGCGAAAACCTGACGGAAATCGGCGAGGGAGCCTTTTTATAGAAGAAAGGGTTCCCTCGCATTTTTTCTAAGGCTGCTCTGTATCATCCACCGCAGAGCCGCGTTTCCCCTGTCGTTTTGCCATACCGCGTTCGTCCCTGTCGGTCGGACGCTTTTTATATATTCAACAGGAAATTCTTTTTCTCCCTGTCCTTTTCGCTTTCCTCCTCCGGGTCGGGAGCGGGGAGTCTTTTGACGGTGATCTTTGCCGCACGGTGGTTGACCGTTTCGGATACGGTGAATTCCCAGTTTTCATAGGTGAACCGGTCGCCGTCGTCCGGGATCTTCCCAAGCCGCTCCGCCACAAAGCCCGACATGGTGACCGCCTCGGAGTCCTCCGGCTTCGGGCAGCCCGTTTCGTCCAGGAAATCCGCCACTGCGCTGTCGCCGTCCACCTGCCACGTATCGTCGGAAAGCTGGCGGATCGGCTCGATCACCTCGTCATGCTCGTCCCAGATGTCGCCCACCAGCTCCTCCAGTATGTCCTCCATCGATACGATCCCGACCGTGCCGCCCAGCTCGTCCAGCACCACGGCAAAGTGCGATTTTTCCTTCTGCATCGTCTGCAAAAGGGAGCCGATCTGTTCCGTTTCCAGTACAAAGACCGGGCGCGTCATGATCTCGCGGATCGGCTTGTCCGTGATCCCCTCCGGCGTGTAGAAATCCTTCTGGTGGAGTACGCCGACGATGTGGTCGATGTCCTCCTCATACACCGGCAGACGGGAGAAGCGCGATTCGGCAAACGCTTTGGCGATCTCCGTCTTCGGCTCGTCCACCTCCACCGCGGTCAGATCCACCCGGTGCGTCAGGATGTCCTTCGCCTCCCGGTCCGAGAACGCCAGGGCGTTGTGCAGGAGATCCCCCTCGCTCTCGTCGATCCCGCCGTCCTTGCGCGCCTCCTCCACAAGGATCTTCAGCTCCTCCTGCGACATACCGCCGTTGTCCGCGGGCTTGAACAGCCGGTTGATCAGCCGCTTCCACAGAGAGAAGAGCGCGTTGAGCGGGGCGAGCAGGATCATGAAAAAGCGGATGAGCGGTGCGGAAAACATTGCAAAGCTCTCCGGACGGTCCTTCGCTATGCTCTTCGGCGTGATCTCTCCAAAGATCAGCACCACCACGGTCAGCACAATGGTCGATACCGTCGCGCCCTTATCGCCGAGCATATGGACAAACAGCACCGTGGCGATAGAGGTTGCCGCGATGTTCACAATGTTGTTGCCGATGAGGATCGTCGAGAGCAGACGGTCGTATTTTTCGGCAAGCGTCAGGGCAAGCGTGGCTCTTTTGTTGCCGTCGTCCGCCATCGATTTGAGCCTCGTTTTGTTGCACGTGGAAAACGCCGTCTCGGTCGCGGAAAAGTACGCCGACATGGTGATGAGAAAAACAAGAATTACGATTGACATATGATTGGGTTCCGAAATCCGGCAGCGCGCACGGAAAATACACACAAAAAGGCACACCTGTCCCCAAGCGGTTACAGATGTACCTTCTTTATATGTATTCGATTCCAGTATCGGGGAATACAGTCCCCGGTATTGTCGCCGTCCATGATCGGAAATGCGTCTCCTTATCGTTGTGAACCGCACAAAACGGTCCGATTGCTCTATAGTATAGCATAGCTGCGGCAGAAAGTCAAGCGGTTTCGACAAATTGTACAAAAATGCCCCGCCGATACCAAAAAATCAAGGGAAAACAAGGGCGCACGCCAGCCATTCCGGCACGATCGTATGCCACAGCGGATGCCGCCTCAATCCGGTCATTGCCGCATAACGACTTGCTTATCTATCACAAAGTGAACGTACAGCACGGCGACGGCGATCACGACAAAGGACAGCGCGGAGAGGAGCTGCTGCCCGTACAGAGGAACGCCGAGGAGCATATTGCCGTTTTCCTGCACCGCGGAGAGAATGCGCGCGCCGAGGAGAGAGGCAAGAAATCCGCACACGCCGCCAATGCTGTTCTTGATCGCGCACGCCGGTACGAAATACTCCATCGGCACATAGCTGTAGACGATGTTCAGCGAATTCTGATTCGTTCCCGCCGCACTGACCGCGTAGAGGAGCGTGAACAGCACCACAAAGATCTTTGCGGACGGTTGGGAGAACATATTCAGGAAAAAGCCCAGTCCCGCAATGCACAGTGCCAGCTCCATCCCACGCGCGTAAGACGTTCTGTCCGAGAAGCGACCGAACGGCTTGGAGAGGAAAAACCGCGCCAGATTTCCCACAATGTTGATGATCTGCACCGTTCCGACCGTCAGCATCAGTTCCTTCACCTTATAGATCCCCATGAACCCGATCGTCAGATACCGTCCCACGTCAAAGAGCACTGTAAGCAGAACCACATGCCGGAACGCCGCGTTGCCCAAGGTATTGGCAAGAATCTCCCGCATGGATCGTCTGTGCTGCGCCTCCGTGGACTGCACGCGCCGGATGAGTGCGAGACTGATAAAATTGCACACCGAGATGATCAGCCCCGCGACGGCGACAAAGAGAAAGCCGCCGTAGAGATCGCCCGCCGCCTCGTATCGATCCATCACAAAGCCCACCACAAACGTGAACACCATCCCGGTGGAGAGCGAGATCATCTCCTTTTCCGCCGAGTATACCCCGCGCTTCCCCGGATCCACAAACGAATTGCCCCACTTGTAGATCATCGAGGTCATAAAGTAATTGCAGAAGTACGCCGCCAGGATGCAGACGACCACCAGCACCGTTTTGACCGACTGCGCAAACGGCAGAAACGGGATCAGGTACAGTCCCGTGAACAGGAGACTGCTCAACGTGTTGCAGAGCATTCCCGCCGCCTTGACGTTCCGGATGTATCCGACCACAAGGATCGACGCAAGCTGAAACAGAAACGCCAGGGAGATGAACGACGAGATCACCCCGATCTGCATATCGCTCAGCCCGATCGTGGCAAGCAGCTTCGACAGGTACGCGTCTCCCGCCAGTATCGCAATGAAGTATTCAAACGCACACTGCGCCTTGTACGCACCGCGTGAGATCCTGTACTCCCGCGACGCAAATCGTGCCGTATCCGGATTGGCAGCCGCACACGCCTTTGTTTTATCCATATATGTCCCTCTCCTCCCCGCATTCTCTGGGTGTCGTGCCATTATACCACGTCCGGCGGCAGGAATCAACCCCTTGGGTCCGGATTTTTTGCAAGGTGTCACTCCTCCCACTTCCCGGCACCGCGGCAGTACAGGATCCATCTTGCCCGATCCAGGGGATTGACGCCGCGCCGGGGGGTCTCGTGCAGCTCGCCTGCGGGGCATTCGCTGTAGCCGTAGAAATCGGACGCACAGGTCGCCTTGCCGGAGGTGGCGGACGCTGCCCAGATCGGGAAATCCATCGTGGTGGCAAGGGGAATGATCGCCTCCAAGGACGCGGTATCGCCTGTCACGACCGGGGTATCGTAGGTTCCGCGGCGGATGGTGATCTGCGACAGGAGCTTTCCGGAGAGCTCCATCGGGCAGGTGATCCTCCAGCGCATGAGCGGTTCGAGCAGCGTGGTGCCGCAGTTCACCAGTCCGTTCATGAACGCCATCGGGGTACACACAAAGAAATCGAGCGGGTGGGTATGGATCGTGTGGTGCTGTCCGTCGATCAGCTCACACCGGAAATCCGTGACCTCCCAGCCGTGGAGTCCCTGCGCCAGACATTCCCGGAAGGAGCGGCGGATGTGGCTCTGGTACCGGTAGAAGAGCTGATTGGACGGGAGTCTGCCATGGTAGGACACACCGTATCCGCGCGGCATGGGGGTGAACCGGAATTTGACGACCGCCCAGCACGGCTTCGGCATCGTATAGTCGGCGTAGGCGATCCCCTCCCGCGTCGGCGTTTCCTGATAGATCACGGTCGGATCGGAGAACACCGCGCGCTTGCCGTACCGTTCCCAGAGCAGATTTTCTAAGATCTCCCGCTGCACCCCGCCCGTTAAGTGGACGACGATCTCGGACTGCCCGTTTTCCCATTTCGCGTCGAGGTACGGCTCCTCATCGGACAATTCGCGCAGCGCGTTTGCCAGCGACGGCAGGGCTTCCCCGCCCATTTTCGCTTCCTCCTCCGCGGACGGTCTGACCTGCACGGACAGCAGCGGATGGGCAAGGCGGGCTGCCGTGTTTCCGGTAACTGCTCCGACAAACTGGCCGCATTTCGCACCGGTCAGCCCGCACAGTACGCCAATATCCCCGGCGGAGAGCGACCCCGCGTCGGTGAATCTGCCCCCGTTTTGCGCATCGGCGCGGCGGATCTGGGTGATCTTCCACGACGCGGCAGGCGTATCGTCCTCCACGGGAACGGCGTCGTCCGGCTCGGAAGCTGCGGCGGTGGGGGCGGTTTGGACGGCGGGATCGGTGAGCGTGACGGCATCGCGGCTTTTGAGGCTTCCTCCGAACAGGCGGATATACGCAAGCTTGCCCATGGTCCGGTCGTGCTCGATCTTGAAGATCACGCCGGAGAGGGCATCCGCTGCACGTGACGCGGCATCCGGCATGAACGTGGTGCAGAAATCGAGCAGCTCCGCAACGCCCGTGCCGTTTTTCGCACAGCCCCAGAGGATCGGCGTGACCTTACAGTCGCGAATGGCGGCGCGCAGGGCATCACGTGCGGCTTCGTCCGGCAGTGTGGTATCGGTGAGAAAGGCTTCCTCCGCGGCGGGGTCGATCTCCGCGAGAGCCTCCGTAGCGGCTTCTGCAATCGGACGCGGGTGGATCGCGGCTTGTGCGGTGGCAATATCGGACACGGTTTGTGCGTTCATGTACGTCATCTGTGCGCCTGTGATGCGGCGGAGCGCGGCGGACAATGCGGCAGAATCGGGTGCGGAATACGCGGCTCCCGCACGGTCGATCTTATTGACGAACAGGACGCGCGGGGTATGGCAGGCATCGAGGGCGCGGAGGATATTTTCGGTATGCGCACGCACGCCGTCCGGTGCGGACACGACGACAATGGCAATATCCAGTGCGCCGAGGCACCGCTCCACCTCTCCGGCAAAATCGACGTGACCGGGCGTATCGACGATATTGATGATCTTCCCCTGCCATAGGAGCGATGCGGTTGCCGTGCGGACCGAGATCCCCCGCTCCCTCTCGACGGACAGGGAATCGGTGCGCGTATTGCCGTCGTCCACGCTGCCCGCCTCCCGGATGCTGCCCGCCGCGAACAGCATTTGCTCCGTCAATGTCGTCTTTCCGGCATCCACGTGCGCAAGGATACCCAAATTCAAAAAAGCACTCGATGGCATGGCTGAATATAGTCCTCCTGATCGATAAGATGGAGACGCGAAGGGGTACGCGGCTTTTTTGAGAACGAACTTGTTCGTTCCGCGACCTTGTTCGTCAACGACCTTGTTCGTTCGGCGATCTTGTTCGTTCCAGCCTGCGCAAAAAGCTTTATGAAAAGAGATGGATAGGATATAGAGTGTGCTGATCCATTTTTGCACTTATTATATCAAATTTCGGCGGATTCTGCAAGAGCGAAAAAATGCCCGTCTCAGATAAGACGAGCATTTTTTATGGGATTTTTTGATCACAGAGCTTCGTAGATCTTCGTCCCGCGTTTGTAGAGCCAGATCCACAGCGCGATGGCGGCGGAGATGGTGACAACAGTCACGGGCAGGAGATACAGCACGGCGTTGACAGGCTCCGGGAGGCAGAAGTACACGACTACGGTACAAAGGGCATAGATCCAGCCGCCGAAGAGGCAGACAAACACGGGCATACTCTGCTTGATCGGGATATTCTCATTCGACCACGTGAGGTTCGGGTTCTTGAGGTTGAGTGCCAGACCGAGCGCGGCGGAGAAGAACACATACGCGAGCGCGGCAACCAGGAGGATCACGGTCTGGAGAATGGTCAGGTGCAGTCCGATGGCGGCGCAGACACCATAGAGCAGCAGCGGAACCACAGTCAAAACGACGTGCAGCCGGAGCTTGGCGCGCAGGATCTGCCACGAGGTGACGGGAAGGGACTGGGCGATCCAGAGATTTTTGCCTTCCAGAGAGATGGAGGGCGCGGAAATATCGTTCATGGCGGCAAGAGCGAACGCCATCCCGACGGCAAGGACAGCCGTTGCCTCCGTGGTGCCGAGAAATGCCTCGAACTCCCCGGCAAGCACACCGCCCTTCCAGAGCAGGAGTACGGCGCAGATCGGGATCATAAGGATCGCCATACCGCAGTTGAGCATATAGTTCGCACTGCCGGTAAAGCGGATCCGTTCGCGCAGGAAGAGAGCCGTATCGGGGGAGTGTACCTTTTCCCGTCCGGCAATGTATTCCTTTTTCTCCACGGTCTGCGGCGTGGTGGCAAGGCGGATAAAGCTATGGGCAATGAGATACGCGGTGAGGACGACGAGCAGGACGGTGACAGCGGTGACACACAGGGCAGCAAGCATATCGCCGGTTCCCATTTTGCCGATGGCGTACAGGGGATACGCCGCGCCCCGGATCTTCCCGCCCACGACAGCGGCATTGGCGATCAGCTCCTCGATCATGGACTGCGCACGGAAGTAGACGAAATAGTACAGACCGATGAAGAGCAGGGACGCGAACACGGTGACGATGCTCTTATGGCGCAGCTTGACGGAGATCTTCGCGACGACCCAGCCGAGCACGCACGACAGCACCAGCACGAACAGGGGCACACAGACGGTAAGCAGCATCGACCCGACCACGGCAAGCGGCGTTACGGGGACGGTCACAAGGTAGACAATCACGGCGGGGAGCATGACGATTCCGGAATATAGTAGCCCCATGAGGTACACGCCGAGCAGTCTGGAGACCATGATCGCGCGCACGGGAATCGGCATGGACAACAGCAGATCGTTGTCCTTCGCGAGGTACAGGCTTGCAAACGTATTGAATACGCTGCCGAACACACCCAGCGCGACGGCGATCATGGTGATGAGCAAAAAGTACAGCCACGGCACCCCGGCATCCGCAAGCGGTCGGCACAGATTGATGGCAAGAAACGTGAAGATCCCGCCCAGCACACCAACGATCAGGAACGCGTACAGGACAAACATTCCGATGATCGACACCCTGGAGCGCGCTTTATTCTTCTTCGCGTCATAGAGATACATCCGAAACATTTCGGACATCTGTTTTTTGAGTAGAATCTTTATCATAATCGAAAATCCTCACAGAGAGTACGAGTCAAACATGGGGAGAACGAGGGGAACGCGGCTTCTTGAGAACGAACTTGTTCGTTCCAGCCTTGGCAAGAACTTTATAAATGGATGGGATTGACTTTTGTTTGTGCAGGTCTGGGTGAGAACTTTATGTTTCTATCGCCGATTGCAATGTGCGGTCTCACTCAAAATTCGCCTTACACCACGGGCAGCGGCGGCGGCCGGGTTTGATGAAGTTGCCGCAGACGGGGCAGAGATACTCCGCGTCGTCGGGGATGGGGTATTTCACGGGATATTTCAGACCGCGGAGAACGAGAACTCTGTCGCCCGGCTTATAATAGATCTCATTGGCGAGGACGCTTCTCTCCTTATAGGTGACACACAGCCGCTCGCCGTGGTCGCCGTCAAACACCACGTCCGCCGTGGAGACCTCCATCTCCCGCATCTGCTTCCATGTCATCGGTCCGGTCAGGGCTTTGAAAGTGGAGGAATATTTCGCGGAGACGACGTTGGCGTAAAAGGTTTTGCCGCACAGCGTGTTCTGCACCCGGAGCGGATAGAACGGCAGCACCCACAACAGCGGAAAGACAAAATGGGAGGGAGAGGTGAAGCCGCGCGCGAAATGGAAGGCGGTATACAGCCACGCGGCAAGCACCAATAGGATCCAGCCGATGGTCAGGGCAAGCACCCGGAGGTATCTGCGGTTTCCAAGGGCAAGCAGCTTGCGTTCGGTCTCAGGCGGGAATCGTTCTTTCATGGGAGGAACTCCTTTCTGTGGGCTGTTATCCTTTGTAGTAATAGCTGTCTGACTTTTCTTTTTCCCGGAGACACCCGGTCAGATAGACATGCTGTCGTCTGACCTCATGGCGGCACCTGCGATAGAGGAAGAAATTGTATAGGCTGAAATAGAGGACATATATGATAAGGAAGACAGCGGTATCGACCGGGGATAGGCTGTGGTGGACGAAGATCGCCTCATACTTCCCGGCTGGATTGACATAGGCAATCGTGTAGAGGAGATACGTCACGGGAGAGGTGAGAACGCCATACGCCGTGAACGGCAGCGGAATAAGCCCGACAAGCAACCGGAAAATCTCCCCGCCAAGCATCAGCCGCACCGCTTTTTTGTACCACCATTTTTCTTCATCCCGCAGAGAATACAGCTTCGGTACCACGGACGTCAGATAACGATGAACAAGAAAGCTGGGGAGCAGCGCCGCCACCGGGAGTGTGCATAGGGCTTGCAGAACCGCATGGGTCGCACTCCCCTGCCACATGGACAAAAGCGAGGAAAAGCACAGGATGTAGTAATAGGCGGCAAGCTGCGCGCCGAGAGAAACCGCGGCGAATTTGCACCGATCAACAGCGGTAACGTCTCTTTGGTAGTAAAAATCCCGCTTTATGATCTGTTCGTTCTGTGTCATTCCATCTGCTCCGGATATATCCGCAGTCAGATTTTTCTTCTTGCATTCGCCCTCATACCCCCGCCATACTCTCTCAAACAACAGATAGAGCACGGCAAGCGTTATAAGAAAATATACAAAATATACCGCGTGAAACGTGAGATGATCTGCCGCGATATATCCGGATTCCCGAATGGCGGAAAGACGGTTACGCGGTGACATGTACACTATGTCGTAAAGGAAATTCGGCAAGAACGCGAATACGCCTTCAAAAAAGCGATACCCAAATTCTAAAATATGTCCCGGTTCTGTCGGCAGGGACACAAGGATCCACCGCATGATCTCCGCAGGCAGCACCACACGGAGAAAGGTATCAAAAATCATCCGCCGTGAAGATTCGCCATTGCCGTACTTCGGGACAATATCGGGAATCTTATACCGGAAATATAACCACGTCAGGATTGGTGTACCGGCTATTAGAACTGCAAGGAAAAGCACAAGAACAAGCAAGCGATCGCTCGTGATCGTTCGCAGCAGGGAAAGCACTACCAGTGCTGCAATCGTCCCACCGAGATTCGCAAGCATCATGACGATCCCATACTTCACCGTATCCAGAGCCGTAACACTCCTCTTTGGATTCATACTATTCTCCTCATTCGTAAGCCGTATACGGAAACGCACCAAACCATATCCTGAGCGCACATCCCTACGTCGTCAAACGATCCAGCCGAACCGCCACCTTACGATAGCGCTGTCACAAACGACAAAAACCTCCTAACAATACAACCCGAACACACCACAGCCAACCAAGGTCGCAACCCATCCGTCCACCTTAGTCAAAACCGAAAGTCCCCCGCCAAAACTCCCACCCAGACTTGCACAGACTGTATCCAGTCCCTTTTCATAAAAGTTTTGGGAGGTGTCGGAATCTTTTTTCGGGCAAGGTTCTGACGTCGTTCTCCCCGTATCCTCCGTTCTCCCCCAAGTTATTCCTCCAGCTCCAGGAATACGTCCTCGAGCGTGTCGTCGCCTTTGACCTCTGCCATCGTGCCGGAGCGGATCAGTCGGCCGCCTTTGATGATCGCCACCTTGTCGCAGAGCTTTTCGGCGACCTCCAGAACGTGCGTCGAGAAGAAGATCGCGCCGCCGCCCTCACAGTGCTCCCGCATCATGCCCTTCAGGGTATGCGACGCGACCGGGTCCAGTCCCACAAACGGCTCGTCCATGAGGATCAGCCGCGGCGTATGGAGCCACGCAGAGAGAATCGCCAGCTTTTGCTTCATGCCGTGGGAGTACGCCGCGATCGGGTTCGCAAGATCGGCGGTCAGTGCAAACAGCTCCGCGTATTTCGCGATCCGCGCCTCCCGCTCCGCCTTCGACACCCCGAAAATGTCCGCGATAAAGTTCAGATACTTCTCGCCCGTCATAAAATCGTAAAGATCCGGGTTGTCCGGGATGTACGCCAGCTGCTTTTTCGCCGAGAGCGGATCCGCCTTGACCGACACGCCGCAGACCGTGATCTCGCCCTCCTCAAACGGCAGGATCCCCACCACGGACTTCAGCGTCGTCGTCTTGCCCGCGCCGTTGTGGCCGATGAAGCCGTAGATCTCCCCGGGTGCTATGTGCAGCGACAGATCGTCCACCGCCAGCTTCTCCCCGTACCGCTTTGTCAAATGTGTAATCGTCAGCATATGTTGTTCCCTTTCCGCACACAGCAGCGCATTGCGGCATCTCCGCATTCCCACTGTCCTCTGCCTACTGTTTATAGTATATCACACCCGCATCTCAAAGTCAATAGACCGCGTGTGAAATTCCTTTGATATTTTTGTGTGCCAACGCCGGATCCCGCGGCACGCCGAGCGGAAGTCCGACCGCTCCGCCGCGAAACCCGTGCCATACCCCTACCAAAAACACAGCGTATCCCGTCCGCGGAAATACGCTGTGCTTTTCTGTGCTTATGTGTCCCGCTTATTCGAGCGTCTCAAACGCCTCGAGCAGTGCCGGCAGCTTTGCCTCGGACAACGCGACCTTCTTTGCCAGCGTGGAGGCGCCCTTGGAGGTCTTCGAGTTGTTGATGTAGTTGCGCGGGATCTGGATCAGGTCGGCAAGGCTTGCGGAGTACACGTATCCGAAGTCGAAGCGCACACCCGCGTGAATCAGGTCGAGCATCTCGGCGGTGTCGGTGTCGCGCGCCAGCTTGCCCTTGATCGTCGTCTCATAGTACGCCAGCGTGCAGGTCCGGTACGATTCCGCGCACAGGGCCTCCAGCGTCGCCGCGGCGATGTCCGGAGTGGCGCACGTCACCGGGATGCAGAACACGGAGAAGCCGTTGTGCGTGAAGCCGCAATAGCTCTGCTGCGCTTCGTCGTACTTCGGACACGGCAGGATCATGTAGTCCGCCTCCATGTCGCGCAGGGAGTCGGTCAGGCTCAGGCGGAAGATCGTCATCAGCGCGGTGTCGTCCATGAGCTTGTTCGCAAGATCGACGTACTCCTGCTTGATCGCGTAGTTGTTTTCGTAGAAGAGGACCTGCGCCTTTTCGATGAAGCCGATCGTCTTTTCGCTGTTGAATACGATCTTCAGCGTGTCTCCCTCGTTCTCGACCAGCGGAATGTCAAACGAACCGACCAGCGCGTCGTTGACGATGCCGACCGCGTCCCGGATGAAGCCGTAGATGTCGCTCACATCCGCCTTGCCGTCGCCGTTTACGTCGTGGTAGATGTCCGCAAGCCGGAGCACCTCGTCGTACGTCCAACCGCCGGCGCGTACCGTTTCATACGGATCGTAGCCCGTGTGGTACTCGTTCAGCACCGCCTTATTCATGATCGTGACATAGGTGCCGCGCAGCATCGTCTGGCTGATGTCGCCCGCCGCCATGTAGTTCTTGCCCTCCAGCGTGATCTGCTCACGGAAGGACGGATTCCACCACGGCATTTCGAAATCGAGATACGGCTGCGCGTTCAGATTGAGAAAATACTGCTGCAGTACGTACGGCGTCATCTGGCTCATGTGGCTCGCGATGAGGTCGTACACGGGGTCGCCCGCGTTGATGGCAGCTGGCATCAGTACCTTGATCTGGTCCATGCCGTGTACCTCATCGGTCGTCCCCACGTAGGTCAGCTTGACGTTCAGCCGATCCTCCACGGAGATGTTCCGGTTGAAGATGGCGGAATCCACCACGTCCCCGGTATTCTCCGCCGTGATCTCGACCTGCACGTCATGGTCCCCGCCGCGGTGGAGAATGCAGATGTCCTCGCCGCCGAAATCGAGATCCGCGGGCAGCGTATCGGGGGTATTCTCCCGGGTCAGCTCCGTTTCGGATTCCGTTTCCGCCGCAGTATCGGCAGCAGCATTCGGTGTGGTCTCACCGCCGCCTGTTTCCGGCGCACTGCCCTGTCCGCATCCGGTAAGGGACGAGAGCGTCAGCAGTGCCGCCAATATCGTTACAAATGTAGCTCTTTTCACAATTTCACACTCCTTAAACAAAAGCATCTGTGGCAATACAACCAAAGTATACCACAGATGTTTGCTTTTGTCAAGAATTCTGTAAAATTTGTAAAATGTCAGAGAAAACAGGTATTGCGACTTTTTGAAAAATACGGTGTCTTTGACTACCTCCGCACATTCTATGATGTGCTGCACACCACCGGATACCAGTACATCAACCACGACATTGACCTTTACCTGCAAGCATGGAACTGTGTGCTATGAGGCAGAAAACGGAACCAAAAATACGCAAGAGCGCAGCTTCTCAGAGGATTCGAAAACTGCGCTCTCGCCTTTGTATATCGTTTTCCACAAACCGCTCCTGCCTTTGGAGAGGAGCTACAGCAGAATCGCCTTCTCCCCGTCAGATCTCCGGGATCTCGATCTTGACCTCCTCCTTTTCTCTGGCGGAGATGAGCATCGCGTCGATGATCGCCTGGTTGTAGATGATCTGGCTCGTCGGGATCGGCGCCGGACGGTGTTCCTTGACGGCGTCTACGAAATCGCGCACCTTCATCTGGAAGATATTGTAATTTGTCGGCTCCAGCGCGAGCGGCGTTGTGACCGGTTCCCCGCACTGGTCGTGCATGAGATAGAGCCCGGAGATGCTGCCGTCGATGATGGAGCCCCACAGCGGATTCGGATGCGGCGCCGTTGCCTTCAGACCCGCGTCGGTGCCGAGGATCACGAAATCGGAGCAGATGTCCATGTGCATTGCCCATGCCATGCGGTAGTCTAAGATGATGTCGCCCTCCAGCCGGATGAACGCCGCAGAGAAATCGTCCACGGAGAAACGGTCCGATTCGCCGTAGTACTTCGGGTTCTTGCCGAAATAGTCGGAGGC
>USGH01000039.1 GCA_900554225.1 uncultured Eubacteriales bacterium
GCAGGCAACGTACCAATCGCCGCCCTTTACCAGCAGCAGGAGCATGTCGTTGGCTCCCAGGCCCCACTTGGCCCCCAGCTCCCGGGCGTAGTCCTCGGGCTTCCAGCCGCGGATATTGTCCACGGCTGCCACAGCTGCAACGGCATAATATTTGTTGTTCCAGGCGGTGTTGTATTCCTGAATGGTCTGCCGGGCATCCTGGGTCAGCAGGCCCGCCTGGTCACAGATCCAGTTAGAGTACGATACCTCCGGCAGGGAGGCGGGCTTTTTGCTGATGCCGTAGACGCTGGCGCCCAGGATGGCCAGGATCAGCACCACCAGTGCAAAGCCTCGTTTTTGATAAAATTTCATGGTGACGGCACCAGTCCTTTCCAGGGAGATTGAGGGGAAACGGCCCGCAGGGGCCGGCGAATCAGGACCTTGCCTGCATCAGGGCGCATTCGGGCGGACAGAGACGTCCGCCCCTACAGAGGGGGGAGAACGGCGCTCCGCGAAGGGGGGTGCGGTGCTTAGCCCCGGAGCTCCAGGAGCTTCTGCTTCAGCTCGCCCTCGATGCGGCCCAGCTCCTGCTCGGCGGCCTTGCGCTTCTCCGCGCCCTCCTTCTGGATGTTCATCACCTCATCCAGGGTGGAAATCAGCTGCTGGTTGGTGTGCTGGAGGGTCTCGATGTCCACGATGGAGCGCTCGGCCTCCTTGGCGGTGGCGATGGTGCCCATCTTCAGGGTGTCGGCATTCTTGCGCAGCAGCTGGTTGGTCATCTCGGTGACGGCGTTCTGGGCGGCAGTGGCCTGACGGCTGTGCTCCATGCCCAGGGCCAGCACCATCTGGCTCTTCCACAGGGGGATGGTGTTCACCAGAGAGGACTGGATCTTCTCGATCATCTGGGTGTCGTTATTTTGCAGCAGGCGGGTCTGGGGGCCCATCTGGATGGATACCATACGAAATGGAGCGTTCGGTCTGACCAACACCAACCGCCTGATCCGTTTTTATGACGGTGCAACGGGACTGAAAACCGGCTCCACCTCCAAGGCGAAATTCTGCATCAGCGCAACGGCAAAGCGGGACAATCTTCATCTCATCGCCGTGATCATGGGCGCGCCGACCCGGGACATCCGCAATGAAACGGCGAAAACGCTCCTCGACTGGGGATTTGCCAACTATTCTCTATATGAAAATGAAGGCGGCGGTGTCGGAGAGGCAAGCGTGATCGGCGGTGTACAGGATGCCTGTCCCGGAGAGATCGCGCCGTTCTCCCTGCTCATGGCAAAGGGAAAGCATAAAAACGTGACGACGGAGATTCTTTTGGATGAGAACATTCCTGCGCCGATTCACAAGGGAGAGAAGATCGGGAGCGTGCGTTATCTCGAAAACGGGGAAATTCTCGCGGAGGAATCGATTCTTGCGGCGCAGGATGTGGACAAAATCGGATTTTTCGGGCTTTTTTGCCGAATGCACTCCATATATCTGCTCAAATAACCGATTATTCACAAGTTTTCTATTGAAAAATGCCCGAAAATGGTGTATCATATAGGCAACAGGGACAGTGGAGGGATTCCACGGTTCCAGATGTCGGATTGCACAATGCGACACAGTGGGTGTACCGCAAAATACCGGCGAAGAATCACCTTTGGTCGGTGGGGATTCGTCACGATTTCATGAATTAGCCGTTTCAGAGGACGGCGGAAAATACGAGGACAGATCAAAGTATGGCAGTTACATTGAACGAAAAATACGTGTCCGGTTTTGTATCGGATACCGAGGTCGAGAAGATTTCCCATCTGACACGCGCAGCGTACCAGGTCGTGCGGGAACGTTCCGGCGCAGGCAACGATTTTCTCGGTTGGGTCGATCTTCCGGTGAATTATGATAAGGAAGAATTTGCACGGATCGAGGCGGCTGCGGCTAAGATTCAGAAGAGCTGCGACGTGTTTGTCGTGATCGGCATCGGCGGCTCCTACCTCGGCGCGCGTGCTGCGATCGAATTCGTCAAGTCTCCCCTCTACAACAATAAAAAGAAGGATACACCGGACGTGTATTTTGCGGGCAACAGCATCAGTGCCTCCGCACTTTCTGACATTCTCTCCATCTGCGAGGGACGTGACGTCTGCATCAACGTGATCTCCAAGTCCGGTACGACCACGGAGCCTGCTGTGACCTTCCGTATTTTCCGGGAGCTGCTTGAAAAGAAGTACGGTGAGGAAGGCGCAAGAGAGCGGATCTTTGTCACCACCGACCGCAAGAGAGGCAAGCTCAAGGAATTTTCCACCGAAAAGGGCTACGAAACCTTCGTGGTGCCGGATGACATCGGCGGACGGTATTCCGTGCTGACCGCTGTGGGACTGCTCCCGATCGCCGTAGCAGGGATCGACATCGCTGCCATGATGCAGGGTGCTGCAGACGCGAGAGTTGCCCTGAACAACGACGATGTGGCAAACAATCCGTGCCTCCGGTATGCCGCCCTGCGCAATATCCTCTACAACAAGGGCAAGTCCATCGAGATCCTCGTTGCCTATGAACCCGCAGTGCAGATGTTCTGCGAATGGTGGAAGCAGCTCTACGGCGAAAGCGAGGGCAAGGACAACAAGGCACTCTACCCGTCCTCTGTGATCTTCTCCACCGACCTGCACTCTCTCGGTCAGTACATCCAGGAAGGACTGCGTACCATGTTTGAAACGGTCGTATCCTTCAAGCACGCCAGCGATTCCGTCATCATCCCGGACGATCCGCACAACATAGACGGGTTGAACTTCCTTTCCGGGAAGGATCTCTCCGATGTGAATCGGATGGCAATGACCGGCACCCTGTTCGCACACAACGACGGCGGTGTTCCGAATCTCGTGATCGAGGTTGAGGATAGAAGCGCGGCATCGTTCGGCTATCTCGTATACTTCTTTGAGCTTGCCTGCGCGGTATCCGGCTATATGCTCGGTGTCAATCCGTTTGATCAGCCCGGTGTGGAAGCGTACAAGAAAAATATGTACGCTCTGCTCGGCAAACCCGGCTTTGAGGAACAGAAGAAGGCTCTCGAAGCAAGAATGCAGTAATCCCGTATCCGCAATATATTTAGGAGGAATAGTATGCTTAAACTTATCATCGGCAAAAAGGGTTCCGGTAAGACCAAGACACTCATCAGCATGGTCAACGACGCGCTGAATATGACCAAGGGTGACGTAGTGTGCATCGAAAAAGGCGACAAGCTGAAATTCGACATTCGGTATCAGTGCCGTCTCATCGACGCAGAGGAATACCTCATCGACGACGGTCAGTCTCTGTTCGGCTTCATCTCCGGCATTCTCGCAAGCAACCACGACGTGACGGACATCTTCATTGATTCTGCTCTGAAGATCTGCCACAACGACATCCCCAGCTTTGAAACGTTCCTCACCGAGGTGGACACACTGCTGCGTACACACACCGTAAACTGTGTGATCACCTCCTCTCTCGCCGTGGAAGAAGCTACGGACGTGATGAAGAAGTTCATGTAATAGAGTACCCGGGAAGGTATTTCTATCCTTGCCGTCCTGCCGTATTGCATCCCTCGTGGAGTGCGCGGCAGGACGGTTTTTTGCTTCTGCTGGTTTTCCGACACATTCCCGCCGCGTTTGCATATACTGCTACAGGAGAATGGAACAGGTCTCCGATCAACAGGGCTGCTCCGCTATGCGCCACCTTTCCCAAAGAACGGACGCACAGGGAGGAGCCGGGAAAGGCATGGAAGAAAAAATGGCTGAAATGAGAAACGGATGCGGTACCGGGCAGGGCAGAGAACGGGATATGGTGTGCATCGATACCTATCGTGTGCTGGATTCCTGCCGGGATAAGGACTGCTTCGAGGATGTGAAAGTATATCTCACCTGCACGGGACAGGACATCATCGATCATACCAACGTGATCCGCGCCAAGGGAGCGCACGTATTGTGGTCGTATATCGATATGGATACCGTTCCGTTCAATCGCGGCTTCTATCAGCTGAACATCCGGATCTACGTAAAGCTTTCCTTTGAAGCGTGCGTGTGTCCGGGCAATGTGCAGGAATTTGACGGGATTGCCGTGGTGGAGAAGCGTGTGATTCTGTTCGGCAGCGAGGGCAATGTCAGTGTGTTCAAGAGCGAATCGCAGCCGGGCGGTTTCTGTGCCTGCCAGAACGGGTGTCGTCAGTCGCGCAGTACGAATCTGCCGGTCGCGGTGCTGGAGACGGTCGATCCGATCATCCTCTCCACTAAGATCGTGGAACCGCGCCGGGCATGCTGTACGTGCTGCTGTGCCGTGGAAGAGATTCCCGAAAACGTATCCTGTATGTGCGGTGGTGCGCTTGTGGACAGCGGCAACGGCAATACTCTCGTTTGTTCGCTCGGCTTTTTCTCCGTCGTGCGGATCGAGCGTCCGGCGCAATATCTGATCCATGGCGTGGAATACTGCGTGCCGGAGAAGGAGTGCGTCATGCCTTCCGAGGACGATCCGTGCAGTCTGTTCCGGAAGATGGCGTTCCCAACGGAGGAATTCTGCCCGCCGAACACCATTGCGCAGCGATCCTGTGACACCGACACAAACAGGCGGTGTACCTGCGGCGGCGACAAAACGTAACCGGAGAACCGGGGGAATCTTTCCATCCGTGGAGAGCTTCCCTCGGATTCTTTTTTACAAATATCAGCAAAATGCACAGAAATCCGGTCTTTGAAAAGGCGAATTGTTCCGGAAACGTGCGGTATACAACGAAATGAAGGATATGGCAGGGGGACGAAAACAAAAAAATTCTCAAAATCTTTTGGGAATGCTGTTTTCCACCGCGGGATTTTATGTTATAATATGTAGAAAGATATGTATGCCGTAGGTCGCAATGCAAAAGACGGCGCGTACATCGGAAAGGAACGGTTTCATCCAACGATGGAAAGTACTACAAATCATTGGCTCGATCGCTTACGGGAGCTACGCAGACAACATACGCCAAAGAAATTCCACGCGGCGATTGTATTGGCAGCTGGAAACGGGATGCGTTTTGGCGATGAAAACGGAAAGCATCTCACCATGTGCGGCGGTATCCCGGTGATTGTCCGGAGTGCGCTTGCCTTCGAACGGTGCGACCGGATCGATGAGATCATTGTTGTGACCAGAGAGGGGGATCGGGATATCTGTACCACGCTCCTGCGGGATGCCGGTGTGACCAAGCTGAAAACGGTCGTGTCCGGCGGCGATACAAGGCAGATTTCGGCAAAGCGCGGATTTGATGCCGTGAATCCAAACGCGGATTTTGTTTCCATCCACGATGCCGCGCGTTGTCTTGTCACCCCGGAGATGATCGCATCCGTACTGGACGAGGCGGAGATCCATGGCGCGGCGGCTTGTGCGGAAAAAACGGTCGATACAGTGAAGCGGGTGAATAACGAGGGCTTTGTGGTGGAAACACTGGACAGAGACCGGATCTGGCTTGTAAAAACCCCGCAGACCTTCCTTGCCAATATGTACCGCGCGGCTGCCTATACCGCCGAAAAGGATCATTTTACCGCCACGGACGACTGCGCATTGGTGGAACGGCTCGGTTTTTCCGTCAAGCTCGTGGACTGCGGCAGCGAGAACATCAAAATCACCTATCCCGACGATATTGCGCGCGCGGAGTGGATCCTGTCCCGGCGTGCACATACTGCAAAGGAGGAGATGTGATGCGAATCGGACATGGCTATGACGCACATCGGTTCTGCCTCGGCAAACCACTGCGGATCGGCGGCGTAACGATTCCCTGCGACAGGGGACTTGAAGCGCATTCCGACGGCGACGTGCTTCTCCACGCTCTCATCGACGCATTGCTCGGCGCGGCGGGAGAAGCAGACATCGGCACACTGTTTCCGGATAACGATCCGCTGTATGCGGAGATTGACAGTCGGTGCCTTCTGCGGGAAGCGATGAAACGGCTTACGGCAAAGGAACTCGCGATCGAGTATGTCGATATGACCATCATTGCACAGATGCCGAAAATGGCACCGTACATCGAAGCGATGCGCCGCGAGATCGCCGCTTGTACCAATACCCCCGTAGAGCGGATCAACATCAAGGCGACGACGGAGGAGCGAATGGGCTTTACCGGCCGCAAAGAGGGGATCCGCGCCCATGCCGTTTGTCTCCTGCAAGAAAAATAGACTGCCAGAAGAACCGCCGCGCTCCCAGAATCCAAGAGGGAGAACGCGGCGGTCATCACAAACGCGAGACGGACTCGCGGAACACAGGTTGGTGGAGCATTCCGGACTGCTCAATGACAGGATATGCACTGCCACCGATTTGGTGCCGCACGGATCCGTCTGCGCGATCGTGCAAAAACGCATTTTGCAAAAAAACATACGAAAACCATTTCTATAAAAAAGCCTGATAGAGAAAGGAAGTCAGAAGTATGACCCATTCCATGAAAACCGCACCGTCCCTGCTTGCCTGTGATTTTTTGCATCTTGCCGATGAGGTACAGCGTGCAAAGGCCGCCGGAGCCGATTGGCTCCACTGCGACGTGATGGACGGCGTGTACGTACCCAATATCAGCTTTGGCTTTGACATCATCGGAAAGATCCACACCATCACCGACCTGCCGCTTGATGTACATATGATGACTGCCGTGCCGGAGAAGTATCTGGAGGTCCTCGCAAAGGCAGGCGCATTTTCCGTGACGATCCACTCCGATGTAATGGAAGAAGCAGGGCTCATGGACACATTGGAGAAGATCCACGCGCTCGGGATGAAAACCGGGGTTGCCCTGAAGCCAAAGTGTCCGGCGGCGGATCTCATCCCATACCTTGCGCTCTGCGATATGGCGTTGGTCATGACGGTGGAGCCGGGGTTCGGCGGGCAGAAATTCATGGCGGATATGCTTCCGAAAATCCGCGCGATCCGGGAAATGGCAAGGCCGGAGATGCTGATCCAGGTGGACGGCGGTATCGGCGTCGGCAATATCGGACTGTGTGCAGAGGCGGGCGCGGACTGCTTTGTCGTAGGCACCTCTTCCTTCCGTGCGCCCGATATGCGTGCAGCGATCTCGGAGATGAAGAAAATGGCGGAGGACGCGGCAAAATAACGACGCGCACACAAAACGACCGGATGGGAGCGGAAAGGCGGCGAGAATATGAACGAAACGGAGTCGGCGGTAGAACAGGTGCTGTCCTATCTCGAAAACCGCCAGTACCATGCACTGCGTCAATATCTCGAAAATGAAGAAGCTGCGGACGTTGCGGGATGGTTTCTTGAGATTCCGCGGGAATATTTTCTGCTGCTGTTCCGGATCCTGCCGAAGGAGCTGGCGGCGGAGGTCTTTGTCGAGCTGGAGCCGGATGTGCAGGAGACACTGCTCAAGGCATTCTCGGATGAGGAATTGGGGCAGGTCGTGGAGCGGCTGTTTGTGGACGATACCGTGGAGCTGATTGAGGAAATGCCCGCAAACGTCGTCCACCGGATCATCGCCAATACTACACCGGAAAAGCGAAGTGCCGTCAACGCGCTGCTGCAATATCCCCGGGACAGCGCAGGCAGCGGTATGACGACAGAATTTGTTGAGTTGAAAACACAAATGACTGCCGCGGATGTGTTTAAGAAAATCAAGCGCTCCGGCATCGACCGGGAGACGATATACGACTGCTATGTCACGGATCGGAGCAGGCGGCTCATCGGTGTACTCAGCATCAAGGACCTACTCATCACGAAGGCGGAGAATCCGACCGTCGGGGAGCTAATGCAGACGGAGCCGATCTCTGCCAATGTGCTCGACAGCGAAGAAGAGGTGGCACGGCGGCTCCAGAAGTACGGCTTTCTTGCCCTGCCGATCGTGGACAACGAAAACCGTCTTGTGGGGATCCTTACCTACGACGACGCTATGCACGTTCTGTCGGAAAATGACAGCGAGGACATGGAGATCATGGCGGCGATTACCCCGACGGATACCACCTATCTGCGTACCCCGGTGTTTGCCCTGTGGAAGGCACGGATCCCGTGGCTCCTCATCCTGATGCTCTCCTCCACGTTCACCTCCCGCATTCTCCAATCCTTTGAGGACGCGCTGGTATCCTGTGCCGCATTGACCGCGTTCATTCCGATGCTCATGGGAACGGGCGGAAACGCGGGCGCACAGGTATCGGTGACGATCATCCGCGGGCTGTCGCTCGGCGAGATCCGGATGCGCGATGTATTTCGGATCCTCTGGAAGGAGTGGCGCGTTTCGCTCCTGTGCGGACTTACGCTGTCGGTCGTCAATTTTGGAAAAATGCTTCTGATCGACCGCGTGACCATTCCGGTCGCCGTCACGGTATCGCTCACAGTGCTTGCCGTTGTCGTGATCGCAAAGCTGGTCGGCGGATTGATGCCGGTGCTTGCCAAGCGGCTCGGTTTCGATCCGGCGGTGATGGCAAATCCGTTTATCACCACCATTGTGGACATTCTTTCCCTCCTGCTTTACTTCTTTATTGCCGGAAGGATCCTTGGAATTTGACATTCTGTGACAAAATGCCGAGAAAATCCGACGTTTCCCCGCAAATTTATATAGGAAGTCACAAGCGAAAAATGGACGTCTGCCCTACAAAAAATGCCGTTTGTATGCTATAATATTAGAGGTAGAATTGTGCCTCCGTTTTGCTGCGTTTTTTTGCCGGAAACGGGGGGATCGGTGCTTTTTGTGAAATGAATAAATGGAAAAAGGGGTAAATGTATGAGCGACAGCTTTTTCGGCGAACTGAGCGTGATTGGAATGCGCGGCTGTGAGAAATTCGTGGAGCAGGTGGATTTTTACTTGCGTGAGTGGAGAAGTCACGATGCGGATGTTACCTATATCTCCCAGGCGGACTGCCCGCGTTTCGGCTCCGGCGAAGGCAAGGGACTTCTGCATGAATCCATGCGCGGTCACGATGTCTACATTCTCGCGGACTGCTTCAACCACGGTGTGACCTACCGCATGTACGGACAGGACGTTCCCATGAGTCCCGATGAACATTTTCAGGATCTGAAACGGACCATCGCGGCGATTGGCGGCAAGGCGCGGCGGACGAGCGTGATCATGCCGATGCTGTATGAGGGTCGCCAGCACAAACGTTCCTCCCGCGAATCCCTCGACTGTGCCATCGCTTTGCAGGAACTGGTCAACATGGGTGTGAGCAATATCATCACCTTTGATGCGCATGACCCGCGTGTATCGAATGCGATTCCGCTGACCGGTTTTGACAACGTGCGTCCCACTTACCAGATGCTCAAGGCACTGGTGCGCAATATCCCCGACATTTCTCTGAGCCATGACGACATCATGATCATCTCGCCCGATGAAGGTGCCATGTCGCGTACCATGTACTACGCTTCCGTCATGGGATTGGATCTCGGTATGTTCTATAAGAGAAGAAACTATGCCGTGGTCATCGACGGAAAGAATCCCATTGAAGCGCACGAATATCTCGGCAAGGACGTGCAGGGCAAGGATGTTATTGTCATCGACGATATGATCTCCTCCGGGGATTCCATTCTCGATGTTGCCCGCCAGCTCAAGGATAAGGGAGCCAAGCGGATCTTCTTCTTTGTTACGTTCGGTCTTTTCACAGCCGGCTACGAGGCGTTCGACAAGGCATATGAGGACGGCATTTTCTCAAAGTGCTTCACGACCAACCTTACATATCACCCGGAGGAGCTGATCCGGAAGGAATGGTACGCCGATGTGAATATGTGCAAGTACGTTGCGCTCATCATCGATACGCTCAACCAGGACAAGTCCATAGGCACACTGCTCAATCCGGTCCGCAAGATCCACAATATCCTGAATGAACAGCCAAAAAAGCACGATACGGCACTCCCCTTTAACGAATAAAGTAGAATTGAGATAGAAACTATGCAGAAATTCAAACACATCATCGCGGAAAAGCTCCGTGCAGCACTGCTTGAGAAATTCCAGCGCGAGGACGAGATCGAAACGCTTGTCGGAATGCTCGAATATCCGCCGGACGAAACCTTAGGCGATCTTGCCTTCCCGTGCTTTCGATATGCGAAGCTTCTCCGTATGGCACCGCCGAAGATCGCCGCCGCGCTTGCAGAAGCCGTATCGGATCCCGCGTTTTCCGAGGTTTCTGCCGCCGGAGGGTACGTCAATTTCAAAATCGCGAATCCCTATCTGACAAACGAAGTCCTGACCGCCGTGGAGGAAAAGAAGGATCGCTATGGTTCCTCTGACGCAGGGCAGGGCAAAACGGTCGTATTCGACTATTCCTCGCCGAATATTTGCAAGCCGTTCCACATCGGTCATCTCGGCACCACCGTGATCGGTCACTCCTTAAAGCTTCTGCACGCATTTGAGGGCTACAACTGCATCGGCGTCAACCATCTTGGCGACTGGGGTACGCAATTCGGTAAGCAGATCGTTGCATTCCGCCTGTGGGGAGACAGAGAAACGGTCGAAAAGGGCGGTATCGATGAGCTGGTCAAGCTGTACGTGAAGTTCCACGAGGAAGCGGACAAGGATCCGTCGCTCAACGATAAAGCCCGTGCGGAATTTCACAAGCTCGAAGAAAACGATCCCGAGAATATCGCGCTGCGCAACTGGTTCGTCGAGGTTTCCATGAAGGAATACGACGCGACCTACGGACAGCTCGGAATCGCGTTCGACTCCTATAAAGGCGAGTCCTTCTACGTCGATAAGGTGCCGGAGATCGTCTCTATGCTGCGCGACAAGGGGCTTCTCAAGATTGACGACGGCGCATCCATTGTGGATCTGTCCGCATACAACATGCCGCCGTGCCTGATCCTCAAAAACGACGGTACGACGATCTATCCCGCACGCGATATAGCGGCTGCCGTGTACCGTAAGAGAACCTACGATTTCGACAAATGCGTATACGTCACCTCCTCTGCGCAGAGTCTCCACTTCGCACAGTGGTTCAAGGTTGTCGAACTGATGGGCTTTGACTGGGCGGATGAGCTGGTTCACGTTCCTTATGGCACGGTCAGCATCGGCGGTGCAAAGCTGGCGACCAGAACGGGCAATGTAGTGCTGCTGAAGGATCTCTTCCGCCAGTCTATCGAAAAGGTGCGCGAGATTATGGACGAAAAGAACCCGAATCTCGCAAACAAAGACGAGACGGCGGAGGCGGTCGGCGTTGGTGCGATTGTGTTCAACTATCTATACAACAGCCGGATCAAGGACATCAATTTCACCATTGAATCCGCACTCAGCTTTGACGGCAGCACCGGTCCCTATGCACAGTATACCTATGCGAGAACGTGCAGCATCCTCGAAAAAGCGGCGGGTGTGGATTTGACAGCGTCTGCCGGGATCACTGCGGAGGAAGAAGCTGGCGTACTGAAGGTACTCGCACGTTTCCCGGAAAAGGTTGCGCAGGCGGTAGAAGAATACGAGCCGTGTGTGATCGCGCGCTTTGTGATCGAGCTGTGTACCGCGTTCAACCGGTTCTATAAAGGCTGCCCGATCCTGTCGGCAGAGGACGAGGGCGTAAAGGCGTTCCGTATCCGTCTGACAGCGGCGACCGGCACGGTGCTTTCCACCGCACTCCATCTCATCTGCCTGAAAACACCTGAGAAAATCTGAAATCCCATTATTCATATATTGTAAGAGGTAATCAAGATGTCCGGACATAGCAAATGGAATAATATCAAGAATAAAAAAGAAAAAACCGACGCGCAAAAGGCGAAGGTGTTTACCAAAATCGGTAAGGAAATCGCCATCTGTGTCAGAGAAGGCGGCGGAGATCCGAACTCGAACGGTAAGCTGCGCGAGCTGATTTATAAGGCAAAGGCAAGCAATGTGCCGAACGACAACATCGAGCGCGCGATCAAAAAGGCAATGGGTGCCGACAGTGTACAGTACGAGGAGATCACGTATGAGGGCTACGGTCCGTCCGGCGTTGCCGTGATTGTGGAAACCGCAACCGACAGCCGCAACCGTACCGCCTCCGACGTGCGCCATTTCTTCGACAAATATGGCGGAAATCTCGGTTCCAACGGCTGTGTGAGCTATATGTTTGAGGACAAGGGCGTGATCGTGCTGCTCCGCGAGGACAACGAAAAGGTCGATGAGGATCAGCTCATGGAGGACGCACTGGAAGCCGGTGCCGAGGATTTCTCTTCCGATGAGGATTCCTTCCAGATCACCACGGAGCCGTCCGATGTGTATGCCATCCGTGACGCACTTGCGGCGAAGGGCTACAAGATCGAATCCGCAGAAGAGGACAAGATCCCGAATACCTACGTGACCCTGGAATCCGAGGACGACATCAAGAATATGACCCAACTGATCGAGCATCTCGAGGACAGCGACGACGTGCAGGAGATCTACCACAACTGGGAGAACTGCGACTGATCAGCACTCAGAAGACGATGGACATGACGAAAATTCCTTCTTTCACCGGATTCCGGCTGGGAGAAGGAATTTGTACTACTGCCATCTCATAATAAAGGAGATTTTCTATGCAGTATATTTCATTTCCCGGTCTTGGGATCGGACCGTTCCACATCGATAAGGCAGCGTTCACCATCTTCGGAAAGGACATCGCGTGGTACGGTATCCTCATCACGTTCGGTATGATCCTGTGCGTCCTATACGCCAATTATGTCGCCACACACCGTGAAAAGCTGAAAAGCGACGACATCATTGACCTCGCGTTCTACATCATCATTTTCGGCGTACTCGGCGCGCGGCTATACTACGTCCTCTTTGAGCTGGATTCCTATATTGTCACAAGCGGTACGTTTTTACAGAATGTCGCACAGTCCTTTTTGCGGATCATCGGCATTTGGAACGGCGGTCTTGCCATCTATGGCGGCATCATTGCCGGTCTGATTACAGCGTATTTCTTCGCTCGCAAACGGAAGATTCCCTTCCTGAAGCTGTTTGATATGCTCGGCGCGACGGTTCTCATCGGACAGATCATCGGTCGGTGGGGCAACTTTGTCAATATGGAGGCACACGGCGGAGAGACCACATTGCCGTGGCGGATGGGATTGCTCACCAGCTATTCCGGCACGATCCCGGCGGACGGCGTATGGGACAGAGAGATCTATGTGCATCCGACCTTTCTCTACGAATCGCTCTGGAATCTCATCGGATTTTTCATCCTGAATGCACTCTATAAAAAGAAGAAATTCGATGGCGAGATCTTTGGCGGCTACTGCATTTGGTACGGCTTTGGCAGAATGCTCATTGAGGGACTGCGCACCGACAGCCTTATGCTTGGACCGATCCGCATTTCACAGCTGGTCGGTTTTGCATCCTGCCTGTTCGGGATCGTATTCTGCGTGATACGCGCAAAACAGACGGCAAAGGCGAAAAACGCCGAGACGGAATACACTGCAATCTACGATAAGGCTGTGGAAAACGCGGAGCAGCCGGTACGCACGGCGGATGTGGACAC
>USGH01000040.1 GCA_900554225.1 uncultured Eubacteriales bacterium
GGCGGCAATATCGAGAATTTCCGCGAGATGGGGGTGGCATAGCGGCTCGCCCATCACGTGGAGATAGAGGTATTCCGTGTGTCCTACCAGTCGTGCGGCAAGGGTGTGAAATTCGTCCACGGTGAGAAAGCGCGGCGGTCGTGTGGTGCCGGGACAAAAGGAACAGTGAAGATTGCAGACGTTTGTGATCTCCAGATAGACCTTACGGAGCATTATTTGACAACGACGAGCAGCATCTTGAACTGTTCCTTGCCGTGTACGGAATGCGGATGACCGGCGGGCATAACGATGGATTCGCCCTCGTGCAGCTCATACGGCTTGCCGTCGATCACAACCTGCCCGATCCCGTCGAGACAGGTTACAAATGCGTCCCCGGAGGAGGAATGCGCGCTGATCTCCTCGCCCTTATCGAAGGAGAAAAGGGTGACGCTCAGTGCCGCATTCTGGGCAAGCGTCTTGCTGACGACCTGTCCCTTCTGATAAGAAACCTCGTTCTTGAGGGTCAGCACCTCGGATTTTGCGATGTTTTTCATGATCTCTTTCATGGGAGTAGTCCTCTCTGTATCTGTATTTTAGAAAACGATTCTGTATACCGCGTCGCCGGATTCGTGTACTGCGGCGGGCAGGAGCCATACGACGCCATCCTCTGTGACCGTAAAATCGACAGGCGCGCCGTCCAGTGTCACGCTTTGGGGGGCGGAACCGTGGAGAAGCACCATCATATCGCGTACCGGCTCCATGGCAGCCACGCGCGGGATCGAATTGTGGAGGAGGCTGTGTCCGTTGTCCGGCTTGCCGGGATAATCCCCTGTACGCCGATGTACGATGAGCGTATCCCCGGTATAGTCGATCGTCGTAGCGGCATATTTGCCGTCGCGGTAATCGTAGGAGAAGCCGTCGTCCTCATAGAGCGTAAAGGATCCGCAGCCGCCCTGGAATACCTCGATCCGATAGTCGTGCGCCTTTTCAAGAATGTATTTCTGCGGTTCCATCGTTACAAGCACACTGCCCGCACGGACAAACAGCGCACCGCCTCTGTCTGCGGGGATTTCGTAATCGATCTCACCATGGTACACCTTCCCGGTGAAATAGTCGTTCCAGTCGCCGTCCGGGAGCGTGAGGTGCATATCAAACGCGCCGACGTAGAGGGAATCGCCGAGCATATATGCGTTTTTCACATGGTCAAACCGATCGGTATCCTCGTACATAAGGGACAGCGGCCGGAGCATCGGGAGTCCGGTTTCGTATGCCTGGTGCGCCATCGTGTAGAGATAGGGGAAGAGAGACGAGCGGAGCTTGGCGTAGAACCGGATCATCTCCTCCTCCTCCGGACGTAAGAACCACGGATATTTCCAGTTTGCCCAGCAGAAATACTGCGACCATGGCGTCAGAAAACCGTAGTGAATGGAGCGCGGATCGGGGACGTCGATGTCGCAGGCGGTGTTGGAGTGACCGCACATCGCGTAATTCATCAGCGAAACAAGGGTCGCCGGACCGCCGCCTGTATCGCCCGCCCATGTCGCCGCGAATTGCTGGGTGCCGGTGTACGCGCCCGCCGTATAGAGCAGAAGCCGTCTGCCCGTGTAATCGCCAAATCCGTTCTGGAGCTGCCTGGCAAGGAGGACCGGATAGAGATTGTGGACCTCGTCGTCGGTGTATTTCCCGCCCCAGAGTCGATCGGGATGGTGGAGAACCTGGTTGGCTCCGTCGAGCTTGAATGCAGCGGCACCATTGTCCACGAATTTCTTGAGATGCTCGAACCACGGTGCAGCCGGATCGGTCAGCTCATCCATACGCCGAATGCCGGACAGATGCGGGTCGAAGATCACGGCAGCCTCTTCCTGTGCGGCATTGCCGGTCGCAGCGGTTTCCTCCGCTTTTCTTTGCTTGTCGAGCTGTCTGTCCTCCTCATAGAAAAGGTCATAGTCGTTGCACAGCCACAGGGACAGCTGCATCCCCATCTCGCGCATCGGAAAGAAGAACGTGAAGCTGTCGGCGGAGTTTTTCTTGTACCACGACGGCAGCGGGAATTTTGACCGGTTCCATTCCTTGAAGACGGAGAAATCGTAGTGCTTTTCCATCCACGAGGGTTCCAGTCCCATCGTGTCGCACGGAATATCGCGGTCCCGGAGCGTGCGGATGTCCCAGAGCATACTGCGCGCGTCCGTTTCTTCATTCTGTACGAGCGTCAATCCATAGGCGAATTTCGGCATAAGCGCAGGGCGACCGGTGACAAGGGTGATACGGGAAAGAAGCTCCTTGAGAGAACTCCCTGTGAAAAGATAAAAATCCGCATCGCCGTCAGCCACCTCGATCACTACCGTGTCGGGATCGGTCGCGGCACAGTCGAAGATGCTGCGATACGTGGTGTTTACAACGATCGCCCAGCCGCAGTCGGATAGCAGCACCGGCATGGGACCATAGGAGGTGACGTTGGCAATGTCCATATCGGCGCGCAGTCCGCGGATCATCACCTCTTTGCGGGTTGCGTCACCCAATCCGAAAAGCCGCTCCGATGGGATAAGCGGCAGCTCCAGCCGATACCCGCGCGTGTGGGGCGTGATCCGGCACTGCACCTCCCGTTTCCCGGCGGCAAGAATGACGGTGTCGCCCGCTTGCGAGATCTCCCCGTCGGACAGCGGCAGGTCGTCGTCCGGGGGCAATATGCCGTACCGGGTGAGCATTGCGTGGTTCGGATCGGCGGTCGTGATGTGGTAGGTCTGTGGGGCGGATTTGCGCAGTGTCATGAAATTGTCCTCCTGAAAATGCGTGTGGAACGCTGCATCGTGTCGTCGTGTGGATTCATTATAGCACATTTTCCCGCCGCCGTCAATTGCATTTGTCTCTTGACAATGGAATGCGGATATGGTATACTCTGTTATGCAACAAACAATACGAAAGAAGTGATCCATATGCAGAAGCTGCAAATCGGACACATTCCGGCGGTACTTTACGATACCGGAAGCCAGACGGAGCGCGTGTGTCTCTTTGTTCACGGAAAATGCGGGCGGAAGGAGGAAGCGGCGGAGTTTTCTCCCCTTCTGGCGGAACAGGGGATCGCTGCTCTTGCAATCGATCTGCCAGACCACGGAGAACGGCAGGGCAAGGGAGAGATTCTCGCACCCTGGACCGCGGTACCCGATATTGCTGCCGCGTATGATTGGCTCTGCGCGCGGTATGCGGCCGTGTCTCTCTATGCCATCTCGATCGGCGCATATTTTTCGATGCTTGCCCTGATGGGAAGAACGGTGGAACGCGCGTATTTTGAATCTCCGGTGCTGTCTATGACACGGTTGATCGAGGGTATGATGGCGGCATCCGGTGTGACGGCGGTGGAGCTGGAAAAGCAGGGCGAGATCCCGACGGATTTTGGCGAGACGCTGTCGTGGCGGTATTACACCTATGCGAAATCGCATCCGCTGACCGATTGGTGCGTGCCGACCTCGATTCTCTGGGCGGACGGAGATGCGCTGACGGACAGAGGAACGGCGGAATCGTTTGCGGCAGAGCATTCTATCCCGCTCCATGTGGCAAAGGGCTGCGCGCATTGGTTCCACACACCGGAAGCGCTCCGAATCCGGAAAAACTGGCGCATGGCGGTACGCAGAACGATCCGTCAGGCAACCGAGACGGATGTTCCGGCAATCCGGGCATTGTATGCGGCGGCGAAAACGATGCCGGATACCACATGGAACGCATACTATCCGGGCGACGAGGAGATCGCGGCGGATCTTGCGTCGGGTGGTCTGTACGTGTGGGAGGATGCGGATGCCGTTGTCGGTGCGGTATCGGTGGCGGAGACGGATGCGCTCGACGCAATAGCGGTATTTGCCGGGGACCAGTGTACGCACCGCTCCATCAGTCGCCTGGTGATCGATCCGGCACAGCAGGGGCATGGCTATGCGGCGTATTTTCTCACGGAGCTGTTCGCACGACTGCATCGGGAGGGTGTGGAGGAGATCCGCTTACTCGCAGCAAAATGCAATCGCGCGGCAAACGCGACCTATACGCGGCTCGGTTTCCAATATCTCGGCACATGCACCATGTACGGCGTGGACTTCCACGTGTGCCGCAAGACGCTGTAATACACAAAGGAAAAAGGCGGTACTGTCCGGCATTCTGGGAACAGTATCGCCTTATTTTCAGGAGATCATGCGGAAAAGGAAGAAGCTGGCGTTATACCCGCACGATGTAGTTTTCCTTGCGTGGTGCCGCTTCCTGCTTGCCGCCCGGTGCGCCATAGCCGAGGATGCAGTTGCCGATACCGACATAGCGTTCCGGAATGCCCCATTTGCGCAGCAGTGCCTTGCCCTCTGCGGTTTCAAAGACCTCCTTCGCGCGGAAGATGTAGCAGGAATCCACGCCGACGGCCTGTGCCGCGTTCATGAGATTGCCCATGACGAGTACACCGTCGTAAAGGTACGTGCCGATTTCGGGATCTGCCAGCACCACCACGACCGTCGGTGCGCCGTAGAAGGGATCCCCGTCCCTCCCCATGACCGCCGCGTTCATCCGTGAGAGCGCGTTGCGGGTTTCCGGATCCTGTACGGCTACGATCACCGGGGACTGTCTGCCCATCCCGGTCGGCGCATACGTTCCGGCTTCGAGAATGGCAGCCAACGCCTCCTCGCGGATCTGCTCCGGCAAATACGCACGACAGCTTCGTCTTTCCTTTAGGTCGCGTAAGGTTTCCTTCATATTATTTATGTGTCCTCCCTGTGGAATTATTGTTCCTCTCTCTTGCGGCAGAGGTAGTAGTCGAGCTTCTGCTTCATGTTGTCCGGCATCTTCCGCGCCACGGGGCAGATTGCGGCGTTTGCCATCCGGTCGGCGAATTTCGTAATGAACGTGCAGTCCTCCACCATCCGGGAACCGAGCATGACCGCCGTGGTGTCGTAACGGTTGTGGATCGTCGCCGTGTTGTGCGGTGCCCAGCGTGCGAACGATACCGCCGGGATCCCTTTGTCCGCAAACGGCGTGGAATCGCTGGAGTACACGTCCTGATACGACTTGATCCCAAAGCCCTCCTCCATGGCAAAATAACGGATGTAGGATACGAGCTTGTCCTCCGACGTGCAGCACGCGGCAAATCCGCCCATGATGCAGCCGATCATGTCGAGATTGATGTTCAGTACAATTTTGTCGAGCAGCTCCTCGTGCGCTGTCACATATGCCTTGGAGCCGAGCAGACCGCGCTCCTCACTGCCGCACCAGACAAACCGGAGCGAATGGCGATGCGCATGGTGGGCAAAGTATTCCGCCATCCAGAGCAGTCCGATGGAGCCGGACATATTGTCATACGCGCCGGTAGACAGCGGGGTCGAGTCGTAGTGCGCCGTGAAGAGAATGGTCTCCGGGATCTCACCGGGCAGATCGAGTATGACATTGTGGGACTGTCCCTCGTATTCCTCCTGCGACAGCGTGAGCTTTACCGTTCTGACCTTGTTTTTGATCATCGCGATTGCCGATTTCGCGTTGATGTTCACGCCGGGCAGCTTTACGCCGTTTGCGCCCTCCACGACAAATTTGCGCAGCTCCCGTTTGTCCATGTCGGAATCCCGGTAATTGGCGTCGCCGTCGAAGGTGATAAAGCCGACCGCGCCGTTTTCCACCAGATCGTGGTATTTCCAGTAGCCCAGATATCCCTCGATGAGGACGATCTTCCCGCGGCACTGGGACAGAGAGTACGGATCCACGCTCGTCAGGTAGTAAAGCGGTGCTTCCACCTCGCCCGAGCCCGCCAGACGATACCCCTCGCACGGGATCTCACCGCCGTCCGCCAGAAGGGTCGCCGATACATCTCTCGCCATCGGCACGTCAAACGGTTCGATCTGTGCGGTCAGTCCCATTTTTGCCAGCACCTCGGTGAGATACGCGGCGGTTTTCGTCTCCTCGTCACTGCCGCTGACCCGTACATATGCCGTGTCGCGGAAAATCTGCATGATCTGTTTTGCGTTCATGGTATATCCTCTCCTTTGTCTTTATGCCAAGATAAATTTTTCGTCCTCAGTCAGTCCCAGCCGGTCTATGGCGCGCTCGAAGATCGCCTTTGCATCCTCTAAGGCTTTCGGATGATGCGCATCGCTGCCCATGTAGAATTTGCAGCCCACCTCCTGTGCGATCCGATACGGACGAAGCACGATTTCCGCTTCCGCATCGGTACATTTCATGTCGTCCGCGTTCAACTCAATCCCGACCCCGCATTTTGCCGCATTCCGGAACGCTTTATACATGCCGTCCCGCTCGATGGCGGCGATGGTGTCGAGAAACGCCTGACGATTCCGGTCGATCAGTCCGCAGGTCAGATGGGCGATGCCGATCTTGTGAAACGGCAGATCGAGAGCCAGCAGGGCATTCAGCTTTTGGAGCCAGAAAGCCGCCTTATCCGCCGGAGAGACGATTTCCGCCGGGATCGTATGCCCGACCATGTGGAAATGTGTCGTCGGCACGATGATAAACGCAAATTCGTCCAGCCGCGCCCTGGAGATGCCGACGGTCATGAACCGATCCATTTCCGTCTCGCAGCCAAAGAGAAACCGGATTCCCTCCGCCTGCGGTAACGGCAAAGCCGCCTGAACGTGTGCGAGATCCTGTGCTTTATAAAATGCCGAATCGGCAGACAGCGGGATCGTCTCGTCCCAGAAGTGGTCGGTCAGACAGATGGTGGAAAGACGATTGTCCCGCGCGTATTGCAGAATCCGTTCGTTCGTCTCTTCCGGATCGCCGGAGCAGAGCGAAATTCTGGAATGGATGTGCAGATCGTGATCGTATACATAACGCATGGCGTTTTTCTCCCTTCACAGCCGAAAGCTTTCCTATGGTGGTATTATACTATACTTTTCGGCATATTGCAAGAGAGGACAGGCGGAAAACGACGTTATTTATGGTATGCTGTCTGTGACCGGGTTTCGGAACACCATGTGGATCTTTATGGGACTATCCCAAAAAGGTCACGGAAGTCGCCTATCTGGATGGATAAACAACAACCGTGACCGTATTCCTGTGGCATTCTGCCGGTACCACAGAAAAGCTCTGCATAAGCGGCATGAACCGGTTCTCGTATGCAAAAACGACCGTTTCCCGCCAATTCCTTTATTCGTTGATCGTCGAGATCGTTGGGATCGTCTCCTCCAGTACGTCGAGAACGATGCGGACGGTATCGAGAGAGGTGAAGATCGTCACGCCGTTCTGGACGGCACAGCGACGGATCGCGACTCCATCCTCGTAGTGGACGCCGGAGAGGATCGCGCGCGTGTTGATGATATAGCTCACGTAGCCCGCGCGGATGGAGTCGAGGATTTCCTCACTGCCTTCGCTGAGCTTGCCGCGGATACGGGTCCGGATGCCATGCTCCTTGAGGAATTTCGCCGTACCGATCGTCGCTTCGATGTTGAAGCCGAGATGATAGAAGCGACGCACGAGCGGCAGTGCTTCCTCCTTATCTTCGTCTGCCAGTGTCACGATCACCGTGCCGTAATCCTTCATCTTCACGCCGGATGCCTGCAACGCCTTGTAGAGCGCACGGTTCAGCCGCTTGTCGTAGCCGATCGCCTCACCGGTGGATTTCATCTCCGGCGACAGATACGCGTCCATGCCCGTCAGCTTTGCAAACGAGAATGCCGGAGCCTTTACGTACCACCGTTCGCGGTCTGCCGGAATCAGATCGACAATCCCCTGATCGGCAAGCGATTCGCCAAGCATCACGCGTGTCGCGATCTGCACGAGATTCACACCGGTCGATTTCGAGAGAAACGGCACACTGCGCGACGCACGGGGGTTGACCTCGATGACGTACACATGGTCGTCTTTGTCTACAATGAACTGGATGTTGTAAAGCCCCACGATCCCGATGCCGAGTCCGAGCCGCCGCGTGTAGTCCGCGATCACATCCCGTACCGCCTGCGAGAGGGAGAACGGCGGATATACGCTCGTGCTGTCGCCGGAATGGACTCCTGTACGCTCCACAAGCTCCATGATCCCCGGCAGGAATACCTCCCGACCGTCGCAGATCGCGTCTACCTCTACCTCGCGTCCGACGAGATATTTGTCGATGAGCACCGGCTTGTCCTCGTCCACTTCCACCGCCGTGCGCAGATATTTCCGCAGCATCGCCTCGTTTGCCACGATCTCCATCGCACGACCACCAAGCACAAAGCTCGGACGGACAAGCACCGGATAGCCGATCTTCTCCGCCACAGCAACGCCTTTTTCGATGTCCGTCACCGCTTCGCCCTTCGGATTCGGGATTTCAAGCGATTTGATCACCGCGTCAAAGGCATCTCTGTCCTCCGCCTTGTCGATGGCAGCGCAGTCTGTGCCGATGATCTTTACCCCACGTGCGGCAAGCGGAGCGGCAAGATTGATCGCGGTCTGGCCGCCAAGGGTCACGATCACGCCCTGTGGCTTTTCGAGTGCGATGATGTTCATCACATCCTCCGTGGTCAGCGGTTCAAAATAGAGCTTATCGGCGGTGGTGTAGTCCGTGGAGACCGTCTCCGGGTTGTTGTTGATGACGATGGCTTCGTAGCCGCATTCCCGGATCGTGCGCACCGCATGGACGGTCGAATAGTCGAATTCCACACCCTGCCCGATGCGGATCGGACCGGAGCCCAGCACGATCACCTTTTTCTTCTCCGATACCACCGATTCGTTCTCGTCCGCATAGGTGGAGTAGAAGTACGGGACGTAGCTGTCAAACTCGCTTGCGCATGTGTCGATCATCTTGTATACCGGATAGATTTTCTCCGACTGCCGCAGTGCGTAGATCTCATCCTCCGTGCAGTGCCACAGCTCCGCCGCATAGGAATCCGAGAAGCCGAGCCGCTTTGCCTCGCGCAGTCTGTCGATGTCGCCGGGATGCGCTTCCATTTCCTTTTCAAAATCCACGATATGCTGGATCTTGTCGAGGAAGAACATATCGATCTGCGTGATGTCGCAGATGAGGGAGGGGTCTACACCCATCCACATGAGCTGTGAAATCGCGTACAGCCGATCGTCCGTGCCGTCTTTGATGTAGTCGAGCAGCTCGTCCACGCTCATATGCGCGGAATCGAATTTCTCCATGTGGATGTGGTTTTTGCCTTCCTCCAGCGAACGGATCGCCTTCAGGAGACTTTCCTCAAACGTCCGCCCCACGCTCATGACCTCGCCGGTCGCCTTCATCTGCGTGGACAGCGTGTTCTGTGCCGCCGGGAATTTGTCAAACGGGAACCGCGGCATCTTTGTCACCACGTAGTCGAGAGTCGGCTCAAAGGATGCGGGTGTGTTCGCAAGCTGGATCTCGTGCAGATGCATACCGACGGCGATCTTTGCCGATACCCGTGCGATTGGATAGCCGCTTGCCTTCGATGCGAGTGCCGACGACCGGGATACGCGCGGGTTTACTTCAATCACATAATACCGGAACGAATGGGGATCGAGTGCGAACTGTACGTTGCACCCACCCTTGACGCCGAGCGCACGGATGATCTTGAGCGCACTGTTTCGCAGCATCTGGTATTCGCGGTTGGTCAGCGTCTGGCTCGGTGCTACAACGATGGAGTCGCCGGTGTGAATGCCGACCGGATCGAGGTTTTCCATATTGCAGACCGTGATCGCCGTGTCGTTCGCGTCCCGGATCACCTCGTATTCGATTTCCTTGTAGCCCTTGATGCTCTTTTCCACCAGCACCTGATGAACCGGGGAGAGGGCGAGTGCGTTTTTCATCATCTCCCGCAGCTCCTCCGGGGTGTATGCGAATCCGCCGCCGGTGCCACCCAGTGTGAATGCCGGACGCAGGATCACCGGATAGCCGATCTCCTCCGCCGCCAGAATCGCCTCGTCGATGGTGTAGGTGATTTTCGACGGAACAACCGGTTCGCCGATGCGTTCACACAGCTCCTTGAACAGCTCTCTGTCCTCCGCGCACTCGATGCTTTTGGCATCCGTGCCGAGCAGCTCGATCTCGCACTCGTCGAGGACTCCCTTTTTGTAGAGCTGCATGGCAAGGTTGAGTCCGGTCTGACCGCCGATCCCCGGAACGATGGCGTTCGGACGTTCATAGCGGCAGATGCGTGCCAGAAATTCGAGGGTCAACGGCTCCATGTAGACCTTGTCCGCCACGGAGGTGTCCGTCATGATCGTCGCCGGGTTGGAGTTTGCGAGAATGACCTCGTAGCCCTCCTCCTTCAACGCGAGACAAGCCTGCGTCCCGGCATAGTCGAATTCCGCTGCCTGCCCGATCACGATGGGACCGGAGCCGATCACCAGTACCTTTTTGATGTCCGTTCTCTTAGGCATTTTTCCCGCCCTCCTTCATATATGCGACAAATTTCTCGAATAAATATCCGCTGTCCTCCGGTCCCGGTGCGCTTTCCGGATGATACTGCACAGAGAACACCCGATCCGCGGCGCACTCCATCCCTTCCACGGTGCCGTCCAAGAGATTCCGGTGCGTCACGACCAGTCCGCTGCCTGCAAGAGAGGCTTCATCGACCGCATAGCTGTGGTTCTGCGAGGTAATCTCGATCTTGCCGTCCGCGAGACGCATGACGGGATGGTTGCCGCCGCGGTGCCCGAATTTCAATTTGTACGTAGAGCCGCCGTATGCCAGGGCGATCATCTGGTGACCGAGGCAGATGCCGAAGAGGGGATATTTCCCACGCAGTCCGCGAATCGTCTCGATCACCGGGGTAACGTCCTCCGGGTCGCCGGGACCGTTGGAGAAAAATACACCGTCCGGCTTCATGAACGCGATTTCTTCTGCGGTGGTGTTGTACGGCACAACGGTCACATTGCAGCCGATGCGGTTGAGCGAGCGGATGATGTTGAGCTTCATACCGCAGTCCACGGCGACGACGTTGAAGCGCGGATTCGAGGTGCGGGAATACCACCGTTTTTTCGCGCTGACACGGGATACCTGATCGTGCGGGATCGGGGTGCTCGCGAGAATGTGCTGCTCCTAATCCACGGGCGTGTCGATCGAGGTGATGATCACGCGGCGGGAGCCGAGATCGCGGATGGAACGGGTCAGCTTTCGCGTGTCCACGCCGGAGATGCCTGGGATCCCGTTTTCTTCAAGCAGCTCCGAGAGGGTCTTTGTGTAGCGGAAGTTGGACGGCGCGTCATTGTAGTCGCACACGATCATGCCGCCGATGGAGGGATTTTTACACTCATAGTCGTCGTCCGTGATCCCGTAGTTGCCGATCAGGGGATAGGTCATCACCACCATCTGATCCGTATACGACGGGTCGGACACGATCTCCTGATACCCGACCATCGAGGTGTTGAATACAATCTCACATACACGATCTGTCGCCGCGCCAAAGCCGTAGCCGGGATATACCGCGCCGTCCTCCAAAACGATCTTTCGATCCATCGCTCTCATACCATCACTCCTGTTCCGCACGATTGGGGGAAACTCTGCCTTTCTGTTGTCTTTGCGCGAAAAAGACGCATATGCGAGTCCTTTTCAGCGCGAAAACCGGATTCAGCCAGAGCATCCCTATGATTAACTATACAGAAAATCACGTGAAACGTGCATAAAAATACGATACTCTCCATTATACCAGAGAATTGTGAATAAATCTACAAATGGGCAACAAAAAACCGCCTGTCAGAAAACAGACGGAACAGAAAACACGGAAATACGAAATACGGACTGCGCTGCCGGATGAAAATCGAAATGGAAACAGCGGGAGTGCGGTGTGATTTTCTTGTACCCACTCTGGCAGATCCCGGTCATGGCGTTCCTCCGATGTTTGTATTTCCAATAGTATACCACAAACGCGCCAAAAAATCTACTGCCAATACCAACGAAAAACCATCCTCTCGCAGAGACGGTTTGTGAATTTTGCAGAAGACCATCGCACCGTGCGCACCCGCCTTGCCGATGCAGCCGCGGTTCTGTCCGCGATAGGGTATCCCATTTCGGAATGAGCGGTATTCCTTTTTGGCATATCCGTGTATTCGGCAAAAAATGATTTTTTCTTCGCATACCCCTTTATTTTTTCACACATATGTGGTATACTATCCTTGCATGCCTATGTCTGTTTCAATAAGGAAACGGTATATCGAAAGGAAGCGCGTATGAATCTTCTGCATATGAAGTACGCCGTGGAAATCGCGGAAACAAGCTCCATCAACAAAGCGGCGGAAAAGCTCTATGTCGGTCAGTCCGCGCTCAGCCGTGCCATTAAGGAGCTGGAATCCTCACTCGGTGTGACGCTGTTCGATCGCAGCGCACGCGGAATGACACTCACACCGGACGGGGAAGTGTTCATTCGCTATGCACGCACGATCTTAAAGCAGGTGGACGCCGTGGAGGAGCTGTTTTCCCGCGGAGACGTCAGCCGGAAACGGTTTTCGCTGTCTGTACCGCGTGCCAGCTATATTGCCGAGGCATTCGCGCAGTTCTCCCGTAAGATCACGGAGGGCGCAGAGGCGGAGGTGTTCTATCGCGAGACCAATTCCATCCAGACGATCAAAAACGTGCAGAAAGAGGATTATCGGCTCGGGATCATCCGCTTTTCCGAGGACAACGACCGTTATTATCGCTCGTTGATGGAGGAAAAGGAATTGACCGGTGTGCTTATCACGGAATTTCGCTATGTGCTTCTGATGCGCGCCGACAGCCCGCTTGCCGCTCTGGAGACAATCACCTACGACGATCTGCGCCGCTGCATGGAGATCGCGCACGCCGATCCGTCCGTTCCCTCACTGCCCATTGAGGACGACAAAAAGGAGGACGCATGTGAAACGCCCGGACGGCGCATCTACGTTTTTGAACGCGCCAGCCAGTTTTCGCTCCTCTCGGAAAACCCCGATACCTTTATGTGGGTGTCTCCGGTGCCCAAGTCCATGCTCGACCGGTATGGTCTGGTGGAGAGAGAATGTGCGTCGGATCGCGGGGTCTATAAGGATGTGTTCATCCATCGGAAGGACTACACCCTGACGCCGCTCGACAATGCCTTTATTGAGCACCTGATCCGCGTCAAACGGGAAACGATCCATTGATGGTGGAGCCACGGACGGCGTACAGGCATTGCGGCAGCAATCGAATACGATGTGCCGACAGGAAGGGAGTGGGGCTATGCGGCTTGACAGAATCATTGCGGTGCGGAACGACAAAACGGTATACCGTGACGGCGACCGCTGCCTGAAGGTATTCAGCAACACGTATTCCGCTTCTCAGGTGCTGCGGGAAGCACAGCTTCTTGCCAGTGTATCGGAGGTGGGACTGCCGGTGCCGCGTCTGCTCTCCGTAACGATCTGGGATGGCAAGTGGACGATCGTCACCGAATACGTACACGGTACCGCCATGCGCCAGAGGATGGATGCCGATCTGCCGGAGCAGCGTGT
>USGH01000041.1 GCA_900554225.1 uncultured Eubacteriales bacterium
GGGTGGTGTCGAGCGTCAGGCAGATCGTCTCACCGTGCGCGCACTGGATGAGCGTCTTGACCACGTCGCCCTGCTTGAAGGGATAGGAGCGGAGCGTGGGATCCACGTCGTCATGCGCTTCGGCAAAGGCGTTCAGACCCCATGCGCCGGACGCCATGGAGACGAGCTTGAGCATCCGGTTGCCGCGGTTGATGTCGAGAATCTTCGCGATCGGCCCCAGCTCATGGGTCGGGTAGTTTTCGCAGCAGCGGTTCTGGTAATTGCGGAGACGGTAGTGGCGGTTTTCCGCACCGTGGCTGACCTCGCCGCGCAGATCGTGCTGGTAGCCGCCCTCGCAGTGGACGATCTTGCCGAACAGCCCCTCGCGCACCATCTTCATGACCATCATCTCGTTCCGGTCGTAGCAGCAGTTTTCCAGCATCATGCAGTGGATCCCGGTCTTTTCGTAGGTGTTCACGAGCTTCCAGCAATCGTCAATGGAGTACGCGCCGCCGACCTCGGTAGCCACCTGTTTGCCGCATTCCATCGCGTAGACGCACGCCGGGATGTGGTTTTCCCATGCGGAGGTGACGATCACCACGTCCACATCCGGGGATTCGCAGACCTCCTTGTAATTGGTCGTGGACTTGGGCGTATTGCCGTTTTTCTCCTCGACCATCTTGACCGCCGCCGCGCAGCGATCCTCGTAAACGTCGCAGACATAGGTCACGACCACATCGTCGCGCTCACAGGAGATCCCGGAGAGGTGTCCCATTCCGCGGCCGCCAAGCCCGATCTGACCAACACGAAACTTTTCCATATGTATAACTCCTTATCGATACTGCCCGCCGGCAAAATCCCCGCGAGCCGATTTTTTGACCGATACCATTATACTAAAAGGAAGCGGCTTTGTCAACAGGATTCTGTATACGCAAACGGAATTCGACGGAGGAAAAGCGCAAAAACGGTACGGATTTCGTGAAAAACGGCAAAAACCGCCCCACGAGCTCTCGCAGGACGGTCTTTGTCTGGGTATGGAGATTTGCGGCAGAATGGATCAGTAGCCGAGAATGTTCTTGCAGAACTTCTGGAGAAGCATAGCAAGCTCGGAACGCTTTGCGTTGTCGTTCGGGGTCAGCTTATAGGAGGAGACCACAAGGAAATCGTTCTTTGCGGCGTATTCCACAGCCTCATATGCCCAATCCGGAATGTCGCGCACGTCGTTTGCGGAGATGGAGGTGCCGGATGCCGTAGTGGTCTTGCCCTCGATGATGTCGGCGTACCGTTCCATCAGGACGTACATCTGCGCGTGGGTGATGGAGTCGTTCGGACCGAACTTGCCGTTGCCGTAGCCTTCGACAAGCCCGATGGAGGACGCCCATTCCACGTATTCGCTGTACCATTGTCCCGTAGCGACGTCGGAGAAGCTGGAGGTCTTGTAGTTGTCCACATTCACGCCCGCAAGTCTGCCGAGAACGGTGACGAACATGGCGCGGGTCATCGTGGTGTCGGGTTCAAACTTGGTGGCGGAGGTGCCGTTGAACAGACCCTCCTCGTATACGAACTGGACTGCCTTATAGTAGGTCGCGTACTTGGATACGTCGGTGAAGGGGTTCTGCCATGCCTTTTCCTGGAAGGTCACGGTGACGGTCAGCTTTTCGCGCACGTCCTCGATGAGCAGGGTGTTGTCGCTCGCTGCCTTGTAGGTCTTGTTGTTGACCTTGATCGCGGCGATCTCATAGCCTTCGTCCGGGGTGATGGTGAACTTCGCGTCGTGGCCGTGGATGACCTCGGTCGGGCCGGTGACCTTACCGTTCTTCACGGAGGTGATGGTGATGTCGTAGCGGCCGTCGTTCTTGGAGGAGCGGTCGATGACGTATTCCTTGTTGTAGGCGATGATGATGTCCTCATCCTCTTTGGCGGTGTAGCGGATATGCGCGTCGTCGCGGGAGGAGTTGGAGAAGGTGATCTTTACGTTGGAGGATGCGTTGGAGCGGACGTAGATCTCGCCGCGCACCATGGTCAGGGTGTGACCGTTGAGATCGATCTCAAAGGAGATGCTCTGCGGCTCGTCGCCCGTCAGGGTAACGTCGCGGTACAGCTGGATCTCGTCGCCTTCCTTCACGTTGTCGAGTGCGTCGTGGATGGATTCATACGCCGTGGTTTCGTAGTTTCTGGAGGAGATGTAGTGCTTGAGGACGCAGTCGGGGACGGTAACGGTAACGTCCACGTCGGTGTCCACGGTCTTATTGGACGTTGTACCGATGGTGACCCTTTCCCCGTAGGAAACCGTGATCTTCCTGGTATCCTCGTCGATGGTGGAGGGAGAAAGCTTGACGGTATAGGTCACGCCCTCGTCCGATCTGCTGTAGCTGTACGGTGTTCTTGCGTTGAATTTGGAATCTTCCTTGTCTACCGTGAAGATACGGGTAGAGCCATCGTCATACTGCACGGTGATCACGAAATCCTTCACGGACGGTACATCGCCCACAAAGTAATTCGTGTTCTTGCTGTTGTCGTTTTCCTTGGTGCAGACCGCGGTGATGGACTTGAGGTTCGGACGCTTGGTGACGGTGACGGGGATCTCCAGCTTTGCGGTGCCGTTTACGCCGTCACGCTTTACGTTCAATGTCACATAGCCGGTCGCGGCGGAGGTGAAGGTCGGTGCCGTGGAGGAGGCAGTGCCGTCGTCCTTGTCATAGGTAACGGTGAGCTTTGCGCTGTCCAGAGACAGGGTTTCGCTCGTGTTGTCCGTGTAATACAGCTTTACGCGGAAGCCGCTCTTCTGGAAGGTCTCGCCGATAAAGTATGCGGTCTTGCCGGTGGAGCCGTATGTAAGGTCTGCGGAAGAGATTCTGCGGTCCGTAGAGACGGTCAGATCAAAGGAGGTGGCAAGCTGACTGCCGTCCTCGCCCGTGTAGAGGATCATGACCTTCTTCATGGACGCGGTGATGACAGAGCCGTGTGCCGGGGAGCATTCGATCTTCGGATCGCTGTAGGAGATGCGGTTGGTCTTGCCATCGTTGTAGGTCAGCTCGATCTGGAGTCCGGTGAGATCCAGCTTGTCGCCGACCGCGTACTTCTTCTTGACGTTGGTGTCGATCGCTTTGATCTTGGTAACTCCCTTGCGGGCGATGTTCAGATAGGACACGTCCACCTTGGTCAAAAGATCGCCGTATTCCACGATGATGTTCTTTTCGCCGTATACGAACGGATGGATGTAGAGATTCAGGGATTTGATCTCGTCGCCCTTGAAGGTCTTTTCGGTTCTGTCGGTGTAGGATACGGTAACGGTAACGCCGCGGAAATCGTCCAGTGTTTCGCCCTCAATGTAGTCCTTCTTGGTGGCGTTGCGCACATCCATCGTGAAGCTCTTGGGGGTCTTTTCCTCGACCTTGATGATCTTGGAAAGGTTTACGGAAGCGGACTTTTCGCCGTCGTACACCGCGTAAACGGAATACTTGCTTCTGTCCGCGATGGAGATTTCGAGGCTGTCGGATTCCCGTCCGGTGTCGCTGTTTACGAATTTCAGGGTGTAGTTGTCAAAAATCTCAACGGGTGCTTCATTCTTGTAGGTTACAGAAATGAGAATGTTCTTCCGCACATCCGCGGCAGTGATGGTGTCGCCTTCCTTGTACTTCAGAAGGTCTGCGTCCGCCTTGGGAGAGAGGGTGACGGATTCGATGGTCTTGCCCGTGACAACGATGGAATAATCGTTCGTCTTGGACAGAGAGCCGTTTGTATAGCGGATGGAAACGGAGGAGTCGCCGCCCTTTACGGTGATGGGATCCTTGCCGAACGAACCGCCGTTGACGGCATATTCCACGTCACTGGACGAGCCGGAGCCGGTCTCGCCGTTGGAAAGCGTATAGGAGATACCGGAAACCGCGATCACGTCGCCCGGCGCAAAGGTAGAAATACCGTTTGCATTCAGAGAGCCTTTTTGCAGCGCAACGTCCATGGCGGTGATGATGGGTTCACAAACGGTTACCGTCACCGTAGCCGTCAGTGTGGTCGCGCCTTCCTTGGTTGCGGTAAAGGTGATGGTATCTGTCGCGGAGCCATAGGTGGACGTACCGGTGACGGTATACACACCGTTTTCCCCTGTAAGACGCGTCACACCGTTGTTGGTGGATTCCGCTTTGACGGTATATGTTTTCGGATAATCGATGGTGATGCTGAGACTTCCTTCTACTGCCACATTTGCGGATACATTGGCTCCGCTCATATCTTTGAGAGCTTCGCCTGTACTGCCGTCAATGGCACCCGATACGGTAGCACTGATGGACGCTTCAGCCGCCCCCACGAATACCCCCATCGGGAGCACCATGCACACGGCAAGGAGCAGAGACAGGAGTGCGTAACATTTCCGTTTCATTTTTGAACCTTCCTTCTTTTGCGGCATTTGGGTACCGCGTGATTTGTTTTGGTTTTCGGATCCCGTCGCCTGGGCAGGGGACCCCTTTTGCCTTTATGACGCTATTATAGCGCAAAAAGTTCCCATATGGGGAGAAATTTTTCATTATTTACAATATTTTTACACGTCCCCTGCGTCTTGTACGCTTTCACGGGAACCTTCCCCGCGCCGATACAGGGGAATGTTTCTTCCCGCTGTACCGTCCCTCGGCGATTTTATCCCTCCTGCCCGCCAATGGGGGATCATTCCTCCGTTTTCTCTGCCGACGCCGGCTCTGCGGCAGACTCCGCAGCAAGCTCCGGCTCCGCGGCAGTCTCCGGGGCGCACAGTGCGGCGATCTGTCGTACCGCGTCCCGCACCAGCTCCGCCATGGGGATGTCCCGGATCCCTGCCACCCGATTGGCGCACTGCCTGTGGGAGGTCAGCCGGTTCATCGGAATAAGCACCCGCACCGCGTCCGCCCGTCCCACCGCCAGAGCAATCGCCGGGGTCACCTCTCCGTTCATGGCATCCGCGATCACGATCCCGATCGGCCCGCAGATCACGTCCGCCCGTCTGCTGCACACCCGCACGGCATTTTCCCCCGTCGCCGCCTCATCCGGTTCCCCGCGCAGCATATTGGAGGTCGCGATGGCATTGGTTCCTACCGCCGTGATGTGGTATGTCCCGCTCTGCCGCAGGGATTCCACAAGCAGTCTGCCCAGCTTTCCGCCCTGTCCGTCAATGACGAGAATGTTCCGCATACGGCAAGCCTCACAGCGTAAAGTGCATCGGCACCGCGTCCGAGGGCATTCTCCAGTCCCCGCGCGGCGACAGAGCGACAGAACCGACCTTCGGGCCGTCCGGCAGCGCACTGCGTTTGAACTGCTGCGTATAGAACCGGCGGCAGAACGTGGTCAGCCACTTCGCGATCGTCTCGGGCGGAAAATCCCCGTCAAACGCCGCGCACGCCTCGTGATAGATCTTCTCCGGCGCCTCCCCGTAGCGCACATAATGATATAGGAAGAAATCGTGCAGCTCGTAGGGCCCGACAATGTCCTCCGTCCGCTGCGCAATGTCCCCATCCTTCGGCGGCAAAAGCTCCGGCGAGACCGGGGTCGCAAGAATATCGGAAAGTGCGGCGGCAAGACGGGGATTCTCCGTCACCTCCGCGCAGTACGAAACGATGTGGCGCACCAGGGTCTTCGGAACCCCGCCGTTGACGCCGTAATTGGACATATGATCCCCGTTGTACGTCGCCCAGCCCAGCGCCAGCTCGGACAGATCCCCCGTGCCGATCACGAGACTGCCGTCCGCGTTCGCGATGTCCATGATGATCTGCGTCCGTTCCCGTGCCTGCGCGTTTTCATAGACCACGGAATGGTCCTCCGGATCGTGGCCGATGTCGCGGAAATGCACGTCCACCGCTTCCTTGATGTCGATCGCCCGGAACGTGGTGCCGCACTCCTCGGCTAAGATCTGCGCGTTTGACCGGGTACGCGACGTGGTGCCGAAGCAGGGCATGGTGACCGCCGTGATCCTTTTGTGCTCCCACCCGAGAATGTCCATCGCCCGTACCGTCACAAGCAGGGCAAGGGTGGAATCGAGTCCCCCGGACAGCGCGACCACGGCACCCGCGGCATGGGCAGCCGTCAGCCGTTTTGCAAGCCCTCTCGACTGAATTTCCAGTATCCGCGCGCACACCGACGCCTTTTGCGCCGCGCCGCCCGGAATAAACGGATGGCGGTCGATTTTGCCGGTCAGCTCCGTTTTCCATGCGGGCAGAGAGAACGGGACGGTCGTATACGCGGTATCGTCTGCGGCAAAGGTGTTCATCCGGCGGCGGTCGTGCGCAAGATGGGCGAGATCCACCACCGCCGTCACCAGCTCCGCAGCCCCGAACGGCTCGTTTTCCGCAAGGATCGTCCCGTTTGCCGCGATCATGGAGTGACCGGAGAACACGATGTCCGTCGTCGATTCCCCGCAGCCCGCGTCGGCATACACATACGCGGACACGAATCTGCCCGACGCGCTCTGCACGAGCATCCGGCGGTACGCGTCCTTCCCGATCGTTTCATTGGACGCGGAGAGATTGCACAGCACCGTCGCCCCCGCCGCCGCAAGAGCCGTTCCCGGGGTATCCGCCACCCACAGATCCTCGCAGATCTCGCAGCCGAGGACAAGATCCGGCATATTTTCGCACGCAAACAGGAGCTTTTTCCCAAACGGTACGGTCTGGCGGCACAGGGTGATCGTTCCGTTTTCGCCCGGTGCCGGCGTGAACTGGCGCAGCTCGTAAAATTCCGCGTAATTCGGGATGTTCGCCTTCGGCACCACGCCGAGGATCCGTCCGTTCAGGCAGACCGCCGCGCCGTTGTACGTTTTTCCGTGCCAGATCACCGGGATCCCGATGAGCGCGACCACAGGCACCCCCACCGTCCCGGCAAGGATCTGTGCAAGCGTCTCCTCCGCGTCCCGGATGAGCTTGTCTGTGAGAAACAGGTCGCCGCAGGTGTATCCGGTGACGGCAAGCTCCGGGAACGTGACGATCTGCGCACCGGACGCCGCCGCCTTTTTCATCAGCCGCACGATCTGTGCGCCGTTGTGTGCCGTATCCGCGACCGCAGTCTCCGGGATCGCGGCGGCAAGGGTGATAAATCCATACTGCATTGGTTAGACTCCTTTTTTTATTCTGAGAATGCTCTGTATCCATCGGTTTTTGCGCCGAAAAGCACGGATATATTGGCTTTCTGGCGCAGAGACGACCGGAAAGCAGCGTCATCCGAAATTGTCCGCGTAATACCGCGCATAGCATACGTTGTTTTCCGGTGTGGCGATCGGTCGGTACGCGCGCCAGAACGGTGCCCCGTCCAGCTCCAGCGGCTGCGCGTTCGGCTGCACGGACTGGATCCTTGCGTCGGATCCGTGGTCGTAGCGGTAGAAAATCCCCGCCTCGTCGGTCTCCCCGGCGTACAAAAAGGTATGCAGCGCGTAGGTGCCGGATCCGTTCGGACGCACAAGGACGATGTCCCCCGGCTCAAGCGCCGCCTTGTCCGTGATCTCCAGAAAGCCGTTTTTCTCCGCCCACGTGTGCATCGCGGATACCACAACGCCCTGGGTAAACGGCTGATCGGTGAAGCCGGCGCGATAGAGGGTCCAGCAGACCAGCCGGTCGCAGCTGACCTTTTTCGCGCGATGGTCGATGGCGGGATTGATCGGCGCGTCCCCATAGGTAAAGCCGTTCGCGCGGGCATACTCCGTCACCGCCTTCGCCTCGCGCAGGATGTCGCACTGGAGCAGCGTATACGGCGCATAGACGACCCTGCCGTCCGCATCCGCTACCCGATAGCCGTACTGCTTTTCGCTGTCGCAGAGAGCCTTTGCCGCCTCCAGGTCTTCCGTGGAGAACACCTCCAGCACCCCCGCGTCCGCCGTGTCGCGCTTATTCTGGTAAAGACAGACGTAGTAGCCCGCCGCCACGCTGCCTGTCATCTCCGCCGTGCCGTATCCCGTTCGCGCCATCGCGGATTGTACGACCGCGCCGTTCTGTGCCAGGTACCGCTGTGCCGTATCGGTATCCGGGAAAAAGAGCAGCTCCGCGATGGTCATACAGTCTCCCGCCTGCACAGCCGCGGACCAATCCAGCCGGCAGTGATCGCGGAAACGGGTGTGGTATCCCGCCGCGCCGCTGCAATCGAGCAGAAGATACTGCCACCCGTCCCCGCCGGCATACGCTTCCGTCACGGCATATCCCGCCGTCGCTTCCGCAATCTCGCCCGCGGCATAGAAGAACTCGAAAATCCCGCTCTCCGCACAGCGCAGCTTCACCGCGATCGCGCCTGCCTCCTCCGGGGAAAACGGCACGTGGCTCCCGCTCTCCGTCTCCGCATAGCCCAGCGCGCCGTACAGGGTATCGATGTCAAAGCGCACCTGCGGATCTGTCGTGAAGGTACGCGCCGTAAGCTGTATGCCGTCCGGACAGAGCGACACCTCCGTGGCTGCGCTTGCGGGAAAGGTCAGGGAAAGCAGCGCATCGTCCCACGCGGTAAAATCGATCCGTCTTTCCGGGGACAGAACGACCTCCGCCGCCTCCGCTTCTGCTTCCGTTTCCATACTCTGTTCCGTCTCTGTCTCCGTCATATCCGCACGCTCCCCTCCGTTCTCCGGCTCCGCTCCTCCCGCGCATCCGGCAAGGCACAGACAGCCGCACAAAAGGAGCGTTGTGATGGTGTATTTCACATTCCCCTCATTTCATTGCAGGAGCCGCACCGCCGTCTCCGCGTCAAAGCGGCATTTTTCGCGCATCTCCCTTGCCGCCTCGCGCATCGTCCGGCGGATCACCTCGTTTGAGGAGCAGAGCTGTGCCGCGTAGGTGCGCAGAACGGTCTGATCCAGATTGTCCACGGAAACGTATGTCGTCTGGTGCGTCACCCGGCAGAACGCATCGATCTTCGGGTCATACGAGATGCCGAGGATCGGGGTCCCCGCGCTTGCCGCGTAGATAAGGCTGTGGAGACGCATCCCCAGCACAAACTGTGCGCCCGCCGACAGTCCGATGAGATCCGCCGCCGTATCCGGGACGATCCGTCTTGCCGGGGCGAGCGTCGCCTGCATCACGGCATTGCAGATCGCGTCGTCATTCTGCAGCTGCATCGGCACGAATACGGGAATGAGCGCAAACTGCTCCCAGAGCCAGTTCGCAAGGGTCGAAACCTCCGGAACGATCGTGCCCGCAAAATCCTTTTTCTTCAACTGCCGGAGCGACACAAGATAATACCGGTGGGTATCCGCGCCCGGCTCCGCTTCCCCGGCAAAGGACAGTCCGGACAGGTCGTACCGCTTTTCCAGCACCGGCCGCGCCGTTCCCTCGATGCAGAACGCGGGATCCGCCGTACAGGTCACAAGGGCTTCCGGTACGCCGAGCAGGGACAGCTCCGACGCGGAATCCGGATCGCGCACACTGACCGCGTCGCACGCCGAGACCGTCCTTGCCGTCAGCCGCCGGTTCTTCTCCGAGCGGATCGGACCGATGCCGTTTGCGTAAACCATGGTGCGCATCCCCGCCTTCTGCGCCATGCGGATGAGCGTGGCGTAGTAGAACAGGCTCTTTGCGCTGGTCACGTCCTGCAGGAGGGAGCCGCCGCCGGAGATGAGCAGCTTCGCGTGGGCAAATTCGCCGCGGATCCGGAACAGATCCATTCTCCCGATGCAGCGGAGCCCGTTTTTCGCGCTGTCCTTTTTCGGGTGACGGGTTAGTGCCGTGATCCGCACACCGGGCGAGACGGCGGCAAGGGTATCGGCGATCGTTTCGAGCAGGCTCTCGTCGCCCATATTGCCAAAGCCGTAATAGCCGGAGATCACCACATCCCCATGGCCGGAAAACGGCACCGGCGAGGAGAGCAGCTTTTCGTACATCGCCACATAGTCGCGCGCCATCCGGTCGGCGGTATAGTATTGGGCGACCACGCTCCGGTTCCACGCCCCACGGGACCGCAGCGATTCCGGGGACTGTGAGAGTAGGGCCGCAATATCGTCAAACAGCTCGTCGGGGGTATATTTCGGGCAGCCGCGGCAGCAGAAATTCGTATCCACGGCGGTCTGCATTTTCGTTTCGTCAAAGATACCGAGTACCCCCTGGTTCCCGGCGACGATCACCGGCACTCCCGCCGCCATCGCCTCCAGTGCGGAGCGGGATACCCCGATAAAAACGTCGGCACAGGCGCAGAACACATTGGTGTCGCTCCGGTTCCCCGTCATGGTGACGATCTGCCGGCCTGCCCGTGCATTGGATTCCGCGGCGATGTGCCGGATGCGCTCCTCCTCATTGCCGCCGCCGACGATGACAATATCGGTATCCGGGAATGTTTCGGCGATCCGGGGGGCGATCTTCGCGAGGACGGCGGCATATTCCGCACGGTCGGTATCGAGACGGCTCATATAGACGATCCGGCGGCGACCCTCGCACGACAGTCCCAATTCCGCAAGCGTATCCCGATACGGCACGTCCGGCGAGAATTTTTCGAGATCGATGCCGTTGATGGTGGTGTGGATCCGTTCCCGCGCCACGCCGTAATTGTCCACAAGGTACGACACGATGTCGTCGGACACGGACATGGTGCGCTCTCCCCAGCGGGACATGACGCGCCACAGGGGATTGAGCGAGAAATTGAGGTGTGCCGTGGTGGCAAAGCGGAAGTGGTATTTGTCCCAGAGCAGTCCGCAGATCCAGGCGGGAATCCGCGCATGGGCATGGACAAGATCGAAATCGCCCGCGCAGATGAGCTTTTCAAGTCCCCTGTAGGAGCGCGCGACCGCCCACGGCTTTTTGGTATGCAGCGGCAGCGAGACCTGCGTGATGCCCTCTGCGGCAAGCATATCGGCATAGACCCCGCCGTTGGAGGCAAGCGTGATCCGATGCCCCATACGGGAAAGCGCACGGCACAGCTCCAGAATATGGGTTTCCGCTCCGCCGATGTGCATTGCCATGGTGACCATAAGTATTTTCATAAAGCCCCTCGCGTCTCAATGTGATATGGTATAGTATACCCCATGCGGCGCGGCGCGTCAAGGTTTTTTTCTCGATTTGCCCTTTGTCGCCGCCATCTCCCGCGAGAAGCCCCCACGGCGCGGTTCTTCGCCTGTTTTCGCAGACCTTGCGCATCAATCTGGGCATTTATCCGGTTTTTTCAAAATCGGCGCGGACCATAAAAACGTTTTAATCCCTATATTATGAACGCATCTTGAACACATGTGCATTGCATCGTAAACATTTGCACATTTGTCATTCACAAACTTGCCGCCTCATGCAAATTTACCATCTTGTCACAAATCAAAACAAAAAAATTTCTGTGGCTATTGACAATAACCATGGTATGGTGTATAATTTATACGAGAAAAATCGGCGGGTATTTTCTGTGACCCCGGCAGGACAGGCAGGCTTGGAAATCATGGTACTTCTGATCGCTTCCGCAAAGGGCGGTGTCGGCAAATCCACTACCGCGCTCGGCATGGCGTTGTCCCTGTCCCGCGACCGGCGTGTCCTTCTTCTGGACGCGGACGTATCCTCGCGCAGTCTCGATGTGTTCTGCGGTGCTTCTCCGACGTTTCATCTCGGCGACGTGTTGCTCGGACGGTGCGATATGGCGCGGGCGGTCTGTGTGCCGTTTCCGGAGGTCTATCCGAATCTCTCGTTCTGCCCCGCACCGTTTTACAAAGAAGAAGCGGAGCTGCCGGACGGATTTGCCCACGCCATCCCCCAGGTGATCGACACGGCAGCCGGCGCATACGACGCGGTGGTGATCGACACGGGCAGCGGCTTTGCCATTCCGCGTGCGGTCGCCTCCCACTGTGACACGGCGTTTGTGTGCAGCGAACAAAGTCCGGCATCGATCCGGGCGGCTGCATATTCGGCGGAAATGCTGGCGACAATCCCCATGGTGCGGCTGCTCATCTGCAATTTTGATCTGCGGAGTGCGCGTCGCGGGGAGAGAGCGGGTATGCTTGAAATGATCGATGCGTGCCATCTGCGCTGTGTTGGGGTGATCCCGCACGATCCGCGGCTGATGCGCTGCCAGGAAAAGGGAGAGATTCCACGCCATCCCACACCGGCGATGCAGGCCTACCGCAACGCTGCGCTCCGTCTCATCGGCTACAGCGTTCCCCTCTTTAACGGGATCCGCCTCAAGAGCCGCCACGCCCTGTAGGACGAGCCGAGCGATCGTCTGTGCGGCGCATTTCTCAATGAATTCTGGTTACCCATATAGCAATTACTACTATAGAGAGTATGTCTGTGTGTCCGGCTTTCCCGGGTGTACAGGAAGTATTATGAAAGGAACGGTTTCAAAATGGATATTGCATTGATTGCCGACGACACGAAGAAAGAACTGATGACCCAATTCTGCATTGCGTACTGCGGAATACTATCGAAGCACAATATCTGCGCGACCAACATCACCGGCAAGTATGTACAAGAAGCTACAGGACTGGAAATTGAAAAGCTCCTGCCCGGATCCCACGGAGGAGAGCAGCAAATTACGTCCCGTATTTCCTACAACGAGATCGACGTTCTGTTATACTTCCGCAGTACCACGCCGCATGAAGAACCGGACGAGAACGAATACAATCTCCTGCGGATGTGCGACGTACACAACGTACCGGTGGCGACCAACATTGCCACGGCTGAGGTACTGATCTGCGCGCTCGATCACGGAGATCTGGACTGGCGCGAGATCGTCAACCCGAAATCCGACTACAACCGCCGCCGCAGAGGACTGTCTTACTGAGGATGCGCCGAAACGCTCGCGTCTACGGCTTTTCGCGCAGGCTGCGAGCAGCGTTTCTGCTGTTGCGGCGGCGTGGGAAGGATGCGCAGCCGGAAAAGAGCAATGCATCCCACCGAGATGGGGCTTCATGGCCATCGCGCGGGAAAGAGACACGGCTTCATGCGGACCAAGCGTTCGGTGAGCCGTGTTTTTTATGGGAAGCTCCCCCTGCGCCACGGCAGACAGGATGCGAAAATTCACGAATATCGGAGAGAGTATGATAAAGCTACTAACGCTCGGCGATGTGGTCGGGAAGGCGGGAACGGATTTGCTGTGCGGCGGCGGACTGCAAAAGCTGCGGGCGCGGTATACGCCGGATCTGGTGATCGTCAACGGAGAAAACGCCGCGGAGGGAAACGGACTGTCGCGGGAAACGGCCATGCGGCTGTACGATGCCGGGGCGGATGTGCTCACGGGCGGCACCCGCACCCTCCGGGGGCGGGAACTCTAATCAAACCAGGACGACGGCGCGTGTGCGAAGAGCAGGGCGAGTTATGACCCCGCGGC
>USGH01000042.1 GCA_900554225.1 uncultured Eubacteriales bacterium
GGTTACATACACCATGCTTGGCAATGTACGGTTGGCATAAGAGTTCTGTCTGCCGGTCGGCATAGAGCGTATGAACGCTTCCACAAAACCACGCGCCGCCTTTGCGGTATCTGCCATCCCAAGGGAAGAAGCAAGTTCCAGAAGATTCACAGTCGCATAACGATACATGGTGGAAGAATTGAATTCCAGTGTTCCGAGATGTCCCGCCCCGGATGTATCCTCCGGTGCCAGATCATCTACCGCTGTGAAATAGTCGAATTCATTCTGTACGGTGTGTGTAGAAATACTGTGCGCTACCTGGGCAGCTGCATCGCAATTCAGCAGCGGTTCCGATGCCACCATTCTACCAAACAACGCGATATCCACTGAAGGTGTCCCCTTCAATGCCTCTTTTGCTTCATTTTTTCCTATATTATCCTGCACAGCAATCCTTGCCAAAGCCTTTGCCTGACCTGCGCTCATGAAGAACAGTGCTTCAGCTTCAGCGTCTTCACCGCTGTCCTTTGTTTTCTTCTTAAATTTTACACCCGCCATCTCCAATACATTCTGTGCAAGCTTTTTGGCATTTGCATCCGGCTGTAAAGCTAAAATTTCCTCTTCCACCATACCAATGACACGCTTTGTTCGGGCGCCCAAAATCTGCGGCGGAAATATCTCTTCGCGAAACATCTGACGGATCGCTCTTTTCCATGCCTGAGAGGAAACCCGTGCGCGGGTCGTACCGCCATAGATCGCGGTTTTGGGGCTGCCGGTATCGTCGCGGTTCACACAACTCGGCGGCACTGTCTGGAGTACATGTACATCAAGATAAAGATTGTTTTTCATAAACTGCTTCCTTTCTATTTCTGGCTTATTGTTCGTCTGTTTCTTTGGCACCGTTTTCACTTTTTATACGACAGAAATCCTGTCCCCATCTCAGGCGCACACGAGAGCGGCTTTCCGACGACAATGCATAGTCGTAAATATCACATGCGAGTTTTACATAGTCGAGCTGTATGCCCTTACCGTCACTCAACAAACGCACCATACCGCGGAGATGATTTGCCATTTCCAACATATCCGACGCAGTAGCGATACGATTGAAGCGGCTGCGAATGCGTTTCAGGTCATCATCCCCATCATTGTTTACCGGGGCCAGTTCTCGCACCGCACGTCCGAATCTCTTATTTTCCTCGTGCATCCACACATCATGACCTTGCTGGTGCAGTGCGAACATTGTCAGTGCCGTGTAAATTGCCCATTCTGCATGACTCACCTCGCCGTCTTTTCCATACAGTTCCTCCGGCAGATCGGTCAAAAATGCTCCCCAAAGTGTGGGAATATCCCCTGGTATATGTCCGATGCCACGCCGCAGCTCTGCAAGCTCCGCTCGTTTCAGATTCTCCGGCAATCCCTGCAGCCGTTTGAGTCTGCCTGTCATATAGGACCTTATCTTTTTCCGAATATCGTCAGCCATGTTCCTTACCCTCTTTGTATTCTCCAAATACTTTGTTCAAAAAATCATTGTACGCTTTTGCTGCGGAATAATATACTTCTTCTGTTTTTTCACTTTTATCCTTTTTGATTGATACCAGACGACCGATCACTGCAGCATCACCTGCTTCTTCCACAACGTTCCGTCCGATTTGCATCGCGATTCGCAATGCTGTTTCGTGCCAGGATTGCAGGCATTTCTGCTCTTCATCTGAGCTGTCCTCCCATTCCGGATCTATGGAAGCGAGCCACGTACGGAATGGAATGTCGATTTCGTGATAAAACTGCTCTTTCGCTTCGATAACAGAAAAACATTGGTCAGCAGTTTCTGGAGATGCGCCTGCCGCTATTTCCACATCAGTTGCAAGCGATTTAAGCCGATACGCCAAATCTTCACAGCAAAGCACTTCCTTAGATACGATCTTTCTCCAACGCTTTCCGAGCTCTGTGATCAGATCCGTATGAAAAGTCAACGAATCTGCAAATATATCCGTAACAAAAAAGTCCTTATCTCCATATTGCACTGCTGCAACACTGAACGAAATATATCGTCTTTTTTCAATTTCTCCTTTCTGCAACTGCTTAATCCAAGAGACTATGCCTGGTACTCTTGCTGATTCGTCCGCAACAAAAGCTGCTGCAAACTCACGCCACATTTTAACGGAAGCAGTGTGCCGTCTGGGTTGAAACTGCGTCTGTATTTTATCGTTTCCCTTGAGCTTTCCCCATATTGTCATTGGTTCCGCAAAAGCATCTACTTTATCGAAAAAGTCTCCACCAAGGAGTGAATAGCCAGTAACCAAACCATTATCATGTTCCAACCGCAATCGCCGAGACTGCAATGTATAAAGCTCAGATAAGTTGTCCGGCATTGCGATTTCACATCGTTCCGCCTCTCGCGCGTGGCTCAACTCCCAGATTGGCTTTTCTTCCCCCCACAGCTCTTGGTGGTCAGGTTTCCGTAAGATAAGGTTTAACATTAATGTCTCAAAAAGAGTATTTCCACGCGCAATAATAATTCCCAGTTTTCCAAGCCAGCCGACTCCTGGTGATGGCAAATCTTTTCCTTTGGGCTTAGATGATGTATCATCATAATTATTGACATACAGCAGCCAACGTGCAGCCTCCGCATAGGTAAGTGTATTTTTTCTTTCTCCGGACACCATGGAAAATAATCTGACTTTGTTGCTGCTTTCAGATAGTATACCATTTAGCTTGGATGCAAGATATTCCGTCCCTACCTTCGCCGCATTTGTCTGGTAGAACGGTCTGTCCGGATGAAACAGCCAGAATCGCTCATGCTGAGATGCTAAATACTCCCGAATCGGTTTTTCCGGGAATTTTCCGGCATTCCAAAGTTCATTCCAACGCTGCATAGCCTCCGCGGGTTTGGTCAGCGGACTATACGTTCCATCCGGGGCATATCGTGCAAACACAGTGTGCAGCACGGCGAGCAATAGCCGCAGGATCGATATGTCTTGTGTGGGAAGTTCTCCCGAAAGTGCCGTATACTGATGTGCCTGCAGCAATGCATCCGTCAAAGACAGCTCCTCAACGCTGCAGTCGTTTTTCCGTAATAATATCCATTCTTCATCCAGCAGGTTATATTCCGTAGCTCTCATTTCATCACTCCCTTTCGTATATCAACCCATCTTCCCTATCATATCGCAATGGTATTCCGCAAAGCGTCGTCATCATATGTGCGTCAAACAGCAAAACAAGCTCCTCTTTCAATAGTGCGGACTCTTGCCATGCCAAAAACACGCACTGCGTCCTCATTTCCAATTCCTTTACCACTTCATCCACGATCCACCGTTTTCCAAAATAACCGGGTAGACGCAGTTTTTGACGGGCAATCAGTCTCTCTTCCATATACGATGGCGCCCGGTCCAATGGAAGAATCATCCCCGGCTCTTCGATAATATGGACATTTCCTTCTGTGTCTTTCCACAAAGCGATTACATCAATAGACGGATCCCCATACCGTACCGCTTTTTCTGCGTAGACATCACGAATTTGTACCGCCTCGTTCAACCATTCGTCAAGTGTATTCTCGTCCGTTTCCTCCGCCGGTTTTGGCAACAGATAGTTTCCCGCATTCTGTTCCAGTTTCTCTACCTGCCTTTTATGATCGTCCATGGCTTTTTGAACTTGTGCAGTGACAGCATCAAACATACTCATATCATCAAAATCATACGTTTTTTGCACCAGAATCGATATATCATCCGGAATCATAATGTTCTCCGACAGCAGCGCACGAGTCCGCAACAGCAGCCACTCACCATATATGGCACTGCTTCCGCCGTCAAGAGTTTCATCTTCTGTATCCAACACATAACATACTGCCTCTGTCAGTCCATCCGGACGAATCCGTTTATGGCGCTGCAGCCGTCCAATCCTTTGTATCAATAAATCCATGGGGCACAGCTCTGTGATCAGCAGATCAAAATCAATATCCAACGACTGTTCCAGCACTTGTGTACCCACAACAATCAACGCACGTCGTGTATCCGGTGTTGAATGTTTTCCAATCCATTTGAGTAACTGCTGCTCTTTACTGGCGCGCGTAGGCATCAAAAACTGTGCGTGCATGTCTACCACACAGGACGCGGGATAAAATGCTCGCAGCAATCCTGCAAACCTTTGCGCTTTCTGCACAGTATTGACGATCACACCTACACATCCGCCCTTTTCCACCACACAGTGTACCACCCCCGGTAGGTCATTTTCTGTGATTTTTTGGATTCGGACAGTTTTTGAGAAGGTTTCCATTGGCAGCTTTACCTGCTCTACACTATCATGTTCCGTATAGGTCAGCTGTGGATAAGCCAGACTCTTTTTCCAAGGCAGTTCCGGCGTCTCATGGTCAAGATACGCCTGGATCATCTCCATTCGTCTCGCAGATGGAAGCGTCGCGGATAGAATAATGACAGGAACATGATATGCGCCAAGCCATGTCAGTACTCTGTCTAGGTACCGACTCATATACGTGTCATAGGCGTGCACCTCATCTACAATGACGACCTTACCAATCAGGCCAAGATGTCGCAGCATAACGTGCTTTTGTTTCAACGCGGCGAGAAGCATCTGATCCACTGTACCAATGACAAAATCCGCAAGCAATGCTTGTTTTCGCCCCGCAAGCCAACTATGAACCACCAAACCTGCGTCCTCTTCATTCACGGCAGTACGACCGGCTGCAAGACTACAGTAGTCTTCATTCAGATTCGCCGCGGCGTGTGCCAACCGGATCGAATGCAGGGTTCTGCCGTCATCGGCGAGCTTTTTCGCCCAATCTTCCAATCGCGGGAAAATGCCATTGGATGTAGCCTGTGTAGGCATTCCGAAGAAGATCCCACCGCTCTCCCATTTTGCAGCAAAAATCTCCGCCATTGCCAATGCAGCTTCTGTTTTTCCCACACCCATGGGAGCCTCAACAATAAATATTCCTGGATCTGATGTTGCGGAAGCCACAGATAGCACTTCCACCTGCAAAGGATTCGGTGCAAACGCAAATCGTGTCGTGAAGAACTGCTCATCCATACCAAAATATGCGCCGGAATGCCATGGTTTCGTAAAATTGAGCTCTTTCCAAGCTGCCTCCACACGAGCCGGATACATATCCATCCGCCCGTTTTCCTCAATCTGCAAAAGCGGAAAATACGTAGTATTGCTGGCAAGCCAGTCCGCTACAATCAACAATCCACATAGAATCACCTGTGCCGTTTGAGAAAGCTGCGGCAGATCACTCATTGCAGACAAACCGCATTCTGCCAGGGAAAAATCAATCCATTCTTCCCACATAGAACGCCAGAACCGCTCATCTTTGTGTTCTTTTACAGAGAAATAATTCGCCGGATATCCATCGTATTTATCGAGCTGGTCTTCTACATCCATACTATTCTCAGCCGGTTTTCCATGGTGTGCTCCCACAATAGAAGCAATACCGCGTGGGCATCCATATGCGCATAATATGACTTCACCTGCAAGAGCGTGAGTTGTTTGGCTGGCATTGCGAAAGGCATCCGGTGCAGGTAAATCTACATATTGTAAAAACAATGCATCATGAATCGCAGTGGTTATACGTGCAGCAAAAATCGCAGTCAGCTTCCCGTCGTCGTGGTTGAGAGCGCAGAATCTACTCACAGAACGCAATCTTTCATATCCGCCACACTTATCCTCTAAAAAAGAAATCGTACTCTCCGGCAGCCAAGAATTCAGGAGCAATTCTATAATCCCGGCAGTGTCCAGCGCATGCATCCAAAATGGCAGCCAATTCCCATTTTGATCTGTTTTCGCAACAGCCGTGACAAGCGGTTTTGATAAAATGTGTTTCATGGTTCTCAATCACTCTATGTCCCAACAGCAATCTCCGTCTAAGTCATCATTTAATTTCGAATACTACATTTGTAATTTTTAATGACTTATTGTCCTTTTTTCTTTCCTTTTCGTTTGTATTTTTTGCACTTACATTATATCACTGCTTCGCCCAAGTGTCAATAGCAAATTCATTTTTCCTGCAAAAAATCTCTGTACCTTTAGCAGCTTCTCCGTCTTCTTTTTTGTGTAAGAATGTTCTATTGAAGTATACTTTTACACGCAACCTTTTCGGAAGGTCATCACCACGGACTGTTCCCTTCCCTGCGCCATCGCTGAAAGAGTCATACCCATGCCTGAATCCTATCGTGAGCGCCTCTCCGCCGTGCTGTGCGTCAAAAGGATCCATTCCCTTTGGCTTTCAACCACACAAGCCTGCACCCAAATGCTACAATATTCCCCCAGAAGCACGCCACAACTTCGTCCAGTATATACCGCCACAACGGCTTGCTATCTGCCGCCGAGTATGGTAATATATCCGATACAAAGGAGGCGACAGCATGAAAAAGATAACAAAACTACCAAGTGAGCCGAAATTCACGCTCAAGCTGCGCGTGGCGGCATATGCGCGTGTGTCTACCGTCAAGGACGCCATGCTCCATTCCCTGACGGCGCAGATTGACTACTACAAGACAAAAATCCGCGCAAACCCGGAGTGGATTTTTGCCGGTGTCTATGTCGATGAGGCGAAAACGGGGACAAAGGAAACCCGCGAGGGGTTGGGACATCTCATCTCGGACTGTCGGGATGGGAAAATCGACATGGTGCTCACCAAATCCATCTCCCGCTTTGCACGCAACACGGTCACGCTTTTGCGAATCGTCCGTATGTGCAAGGAATGGGAGGTGGATATTTTCTTTGAGGAGCAAAGCATTCACACGATGAGCGGTGACGGAGAGCTTCTGTTGGGCTTTCTTGCATCCTATGCGCAGGAAGAAAGCCGCTGTGCGAGTGAAAACCAGAAATGGCGCATCAAACGCAACTTTGCAGCCGGGATGCCATGGAACGGCGCACTGCTTGGGTATCGGATTCGGAACGGGCGCTACGAAATCGTACCGGAAGAAGCGGAGATCGTGCGGCGCATTTATGCGGAGTATCTGGAAGGATTTGGGTATCACGCGATCGTCAAACATCTGCGCGAGGATGGTGTTCCCTCACGCCTGGGAATCGGTTGGGGATCGTCCTGTATTTCCAAAATCTTACAAAATCCCGCCTACACCGGCAGTCTTTTGCTGCGGCGGTATTATCGCGAGAATCATCTCACAAAGAAGAAGCTGGTGAACAAGGGCGAGCTGCCGAAGTATTACGCGGAGGATACGCACGAAGCCATCATTTCCAAAGAAACCTTTGACGCGGTTCAGTCGGAGAGAACGCGGCGTGCGGCGCGGTACGGCAATCACACAGGCGTACGGCGGTTTTATCCTTTCACGGGAAAGATGGTGTGTGCGGAATGCGGCAAGCACTACCGACGCAAGGTCATAAAATCCGGCGTCGTCTGGATTTGCGAAACCTTTGACCACGTGGGAAAGTTTGCCTGCACTTCCAAACAGATTCCGGAAGAAACGCTGATATGTTCTGCTTCTAATGTCATGGAAATGGAGGAATTTGCCGAAGCGGTGTTCCGTGAGCGTGTGGAGAGCATTCTGGTCTGCAATGGGAACAAGCTGGTTTTTCGTTTCCGTGACGGCACAGAAACCACGCTGCATTGGCAGGACCGTTCCCGCAGCCAGAGCTGGACGGACGAGATGAAAGAAGCGGCGCGGCAGAGAGCATTGGAAAGGAGAGGTGCCAAATGCCAAGAGTAACCGTCATTCCGGCGAGCAGAAATCCGCTTACTCACATGCCCTCACATACGGTACAGAAACGCCGTGTGGCCGGATATGCGCGGGTATCCACAGACAGCGACGAGCAGTTCACGAGCTATGAGGCACAGGTGGACTACTATACGGAGTACATCAAGAAACGAAACGGCTGGGAATTTGTGGCAGTTTACACGGATGAGGGGATTTCGGGCTGCAGTACCAAGCATCGTGCAGGCTTTCGCGAGATGATTGCGGATGCGCTGAACGGGAAAATCGACCTCATCGTGACAAAATCCGTCAGCCGGTTTGCCAGAAACACCGTGGACAGTCTGGTGACCATCCGCCAATTGAAGGAAAATGGCGTAGAGGTCTATTTTGAAAAGGAAAACATTTTCACATTTGACAGCAAGGGCGAACTGCTGCTCACCATCATGTCCAGTCTCGCCCAAGAGGAAAGCCGCTCGATCTCCGAAAATGTGACGTGGGGACAGCGCAAACGGTTCGCGGATGGGAAGGTGAATCTGCCCTACAAACACTTCCTTGGCTACGACCGTGGAGAGGATGGCGAGCCGGTCATCAACGAAGAAGAAGCGGAGGTTGTCCGGCTTATCTACAGCCTGTTTCTTGCAGGTAAGACACAGGCGATGATTTGCAAACAGCTTGAGGAACTACAGATCCCCACGCCGAGTGGAAAAACGGTGTGGAGCAAGACGACGGTCACGAGCATCCTGCAAAACGAGAAGTATAAGGGCGATGCGCTATTGCAGAAATGCTTCACCGTGGACTTTTTGAGCAAACGGACGAAAGCCAACACAGGCGAGGTGCCGCAATACTATGTCGAGAACAGCCATCCGGCCATCATCGTGCCGGAGGAATGGGAGCAGGTACAGGCGGAATTTGCAAGGCGAAAAGCCATGGGCGGCGCGTACAGCGGCAAGGACGCATTGTCCGCAAGACTGGTGTGCAAGGACTGTGGTGGATTCTTCGGTTCCAAGGTATGGCATTCTACAGACAAGTACCGCAAGGTCATCTGGCAATGCAATAGTAAATGGAAGGAAAATGTGCATTGCCAGACGCCCACACTGGACAGCGGGATGGTGCGCGGGATGTTTCTGGAAGCCTACGGGTAATTCATGGAAAAGCGTGGGCAAATCCTGGAGAACTGCGCGCTCATTCGGCAGTCGCTGACCAACCTGCGCGATTGGGATACAGCCATTGCCGCACAGGTGGAGGAGGCGGAGATTGTTGCGGAATTGGTGCGGACAGCAGTAAAAAAGAACGCCTCCTCGGACGAAAGTGAGGAAGCGTTTCGGAAATCTTATGAGGAACTGTGCGAGCGGTATGAGAAAGCTATACAGGAGCTGAATCCATTGCGTGAGGAACGGGAGTCCCGCGTCCGGCAAGCAAAAGCCATGGAGCAATTCATGCGGGAGGTGCGGAAAAATCCGGCGATATTGGACGCATGGGACGACACCATATGGACGGTCATGATAAAGCACGCCATCGTCCACCGCGACGGGGACTTGACGTTTGTGTTCGAAAATGGCACGGAGATACGCATTGCCAAGGAAAAAGAAGGGAATCGTTAGATTTTACACCCCCTTGCCATTTATTGCCAATTATTGAACGGGGGTTTGAGCGGGAATATAGGAAAACAGGCTCTGCTATGGCTGATATGTTGACGAGGAGCCTGTTTTGGTTGTTTGATGCACACATCGGCGTTGCTTGTTTACGGTTTTATAACGAAAAAAAGGACACCCATTTCAATACGCTCTTGTATCAAAATAGGTGTCCATTGTGGCAGGGGCACTAAGACTCGAACTCAGGACACGTGGTTTTGGAGACCACTGCTCTACCAGCTGAGCTATACCCCTGTGGAACGGATATATTATACCACATCCGTTCTGGAATTGCAATACCTTTTTTCAAAAAATCCGTTTTTTTGCAGATTTTTTGATTCTCCAATGCATCATCGCTTCTTCACCATGGAAAGCCGTCGATGAGCGGGTCAATCTGCGCGGGACAGCCACACGGTTCTTCCCGTTTCCTCTGCCATTTTGCGAATGTGCGGCAGCCCCAATACCGTCCGGTTATCGACTACGCTGAACTGCTTTGCTTTGGCATCCGGCAGCAGATCCGCAAAGAGAATATCCGCGCCCGCCTCCAATGCCAAGCGGTTGCCGAGATCATCCGAGAGTCCCCTGGTCAGATCGTATCCCGGCAGTTGGGCGGTCAGGCGGCAATCGGGCAGCAGGTGGCGCAGCAGTGTGATCTCTCGGTGGCATAGGGTGATGTCCCCGCGTTCTCCTCCGAGCGGCGCGCCCTTTGCGGGAAGATACGGAATGACCGGTGCCCACGATATGCCAAGCGAGACCATAAGAAGGATCTCATCTGCCAGCTCCTCGATGGTCTGACCCGGATAATCGACGATGTTCCCCGACGCGAGCAGGAGTCCGGACTCCTGTACCGCACGGATCCCCGCCATGCGCTGCGCATGATTGGTGCTGGGATTCAGTCGATTGAACGTATCCGGGTGCGCCATCTCAAACTTCAGTACATATTCCGTCAGCCCCGCGTCGCGCAATTTCTTATATCCGTCGAGTGGAAACTCACCGCCTGCCATACTGATGCGCATTCCACTGTCCGCAATCTGTCGGATCACCGGAAGCAGCACGTCGAGACTGTACGCCGGATCCTCTCCCGCGATGAGAAAGATCCGTTCGTAGCCCAAGGATTTCGCGTATCCTGCCGCCGCAACAATATCCTCCGGCGGGATGCGGTACCGTGGGATCTTATTTCCGGCGCGCATACCGCAATAGAGACATTGGTTTTTGCATACGTTCGTATAGCCGAGCATTGCCATCGCGTACAAACGGTTCCCTTTTTCCCGCACAATCTCCCTTGCTCGCGGCACAAATGCACTCTGGAATTCCGTATACGGTATCGTCAAAGCCTCGATCAGCTCCGTTTTTGTCATTGTCATAGCTGCAGCACCTCTCCTTTCATCTCCGGTACCTCACCGCTGTCGTGCGTCACAAAAATCACGGTTTTTCCTTCCGTCCATTTCTGTACCGCACGGATCACCTCACCCTTTGTCTCCGCGTCCAGGCCCTTGAACGGTTCGTCCATGAGCAGTACGTCTCCCTCGCCAAGCAGTGCCCGCGCAATCGCCACACGCCGTTTCATGCCGCCGGACAGCTCTGTCACCCGCTTCGACCCCAGATCGACCAGTCCCATCGCGGCAAGGACCATTGGGATCTCGGCAGTCCGTGTCCGTGCGGCCACAAGGCGAAGATTTGCCGCAACGGTGAAATCCTCACAGAGTCGGTCCTCCTGGAACACCATCGTGAACTGCTGCGGCATTCCGATTACCTCTCCGGCATCCGGCACGCGCAGTCCCGCGATCACCGAAAGCAGTGTCGTTTTGCCGCAGCCGGACGGTCCCATGATTGCCGTACACCGTCCCGCCGGGAATACAGTGGAAAAGTTGGTCAAAACGTGATTCTCCCCATACGATACGGACACGTTTCGCACCGCAATCTCGTTCATACCGCACCTCCATGTGTCTCCCAAACCGCAAACAGCCTTTTCAGCATCCAGAGAAACGCCTTTTCAAACAGTACGCTGACCGCCACGATCACGACTGTCCACGCAAACAGATCCCTTGTGTTCAGATATACCTTCGCCTCGTACAGCATCTCCCCCATCGAGCCGTCCGGAATGCCGATGATCTCCGCCGCAATGCCCGATTTCCATGCCAGGCCGATCGATGTCGCGCACGCCGAGAGCAGATACGGTTTGACCTGCGACAGCCAGATATATAAGAGCCGCTTGCCGAACGACAGATGGAACACCTGCGCCATCTCCACCATTTTCGGATCCACATTCCGAATGCCGGCAAGCACGTTGTTGTATACAATCGGCAAAACCATGAGAAATGAAATGAAGATCGACAGATCCGCAGAGGACAGCCAGAGCAGCGCGATGACGATAAAGGATGCTACCGGTACCGATTTTACCGTGAGCAGATACGGCAGAAAAACCGTTTCCAAAATCGGGAAGCGTCCGGCTAACGTGGCAAGCAGGATCCCGAGCGCAAATCCGGCGAAAAATCCTCGCGCGATCCGGGAAAAGCTGAACCAGATCGCCGCGAAGAAGCCGGGTTCCCGCCAAATGGTGCAGAGACGTCCGGCGACCGACAGAGGAGAAACAAGCAGCACCCGTTGTCCGAGCCACATTGCCCCGATCTGCCAGACGAGCAGGGCGGCAAGCACGGCAAGGACTTTCGCAAGGATCCCTCTGCCGCGTGATGTACGAGGTTTCATAGACAGAATTTGCGGGGACCACCAAAACATCGGCAATCCCCGCTCCTTTCGCTTTTACTAAATGTAGGTTTTATGGAATGCAGTAGAAATCCGCGCCCGGCATCGCACCGCCTATGGATTTCGGGTTCTGGTCAAACAGCACCTGCAAATATCCGTTCATCGGAGCGACCATGTCCTCACCTGCGATATAGGTGATGTTGCAGTACGGAATCGCCTTCTCCGCAACCGCCGCCTTTACGATACCATACTTCTCGACAAGCTGTGCGCCATCCGCTACATTCTCGTTGATATATGTCGTGGAGGCTTCATATTCCGTAAGAAACGCCTTGACCGCATCCGGATAGGTTTCCGCAAAATCCCGACGAACCACAAGCACACCGGTAAACAGCGTACTGCCGTTGTCGAGTGCGTCCCATGCCTCGGTCAGATCGATCGCCACGCGGAGTCCTTCCACGGATCCCTGCGCCACGGTGACAAACGGCTGAGGAAGCATTGCGATTCCCTCCTCCGCGGCAGAGAGTGCGCCAACGACCTCAGTCGGCTCACTCTTCCACTCGATGGTCACGCCCGTATCGGGATCAATGCCATTTTCGGAGAGAATATAGCGCAGTGCATATTCCGGCGTGGAGCCTTTGCCGGTCGCGTAGATCGTTTTGCCGGCGAGATCTGCAACGGTATTCACGCTTTCGCCCTTCTCCACGATGTAGATCACGCCAAGGGTATTGACCGCAAGCAGCTCCGCAGCCCCACCGGTTTTGTTGTACAGAACGGAACCAAGATTGGCAGGCACCGCAATAATGTCCATTTCGCCCTGGATAAACTTCGGGGTCAGCTCATCGGCAGCGGCAGCAATGGTAAATTCGTAGGTGTTTTCCGTGGTTCCCGCCTCGTTGTCCTCCATCAGCTTGACCATCCCCATCGAGGTCGGTCCCTTCAGTCCGCCAATTCTGATGGAATCCGGCTGCACAGGCTCCGCTTCTGTTTCCCCCTCGGTATCTGCCGCGGTATCCTCGGTAGTATCCACAGGCTGATTCTCCGCGGTATCCGGGAGTGTTTCCGCATTATTGCTATT